>JAKEER010000114.1 GCA_022616615.1 Acidobacteriota bacterium | reverse complement strand
TGTCGGTGTTGCGGAGTGTCCTCGCGACAGAAAAAACTCCGGGAAAACCTGTGCAGAAGTGTTTTTCCAGTTGACGAACCTTTTAATGTGTGACCGAAGTTTGAACTTCGCCAGCAAGTGATCCTAGCGTTGGAGAGGCAGCAACAAGATTCTCGGCAGTTTGGAGCCGAGATCCTTGGCAATCAGGCGGCCGTTGGTTGGGGTTCCCAAACGACTCAGACCGTTCACCAGCTTCATGCTCCTGTGCGACACTCCACATTCAAACTTTGAAATTTGATCTTCGCACTTCGACCTTCGCACTTCGACCTTCGAACTTCGCCCTTCGGACTTCAAGAATGAACGTTCTTTCTCCAATTGGTGCTTTGTATGAAGTCGCGGTTCGCCTTCGCTGCTGGAGCTATTCGGCCGGAATCTTGCGCACGGCCCGACTCCAGTCGCCGGTCGTCAGCATTGGCAATCTGACCATGGGTGGGACGGGAAAGACGCCCGCCACTATTGCTTTCGGAAAGTTGCTGCTCGATTCCGGACATCGCGTAGCTATTCTCTCGAGGGGATACAAAGGGCAGCATCGCGGCGGGCCGCTGCTGGTTTCCGACGGCCAGCGCATCCTGACCACAGCCAGCGAGGCTGGCGATGAAGCGCTAGTGATTGCCAGAAACCTGCCTCGCGCTTTGGTTGCGGTTTTCAGGGAGCGCGCTGAAGCTGGAGCCTGGGTAGAGAAGCATTTCGGTGTGGATGTTCATCTTCTGGATGACGGATTTCAGCACTTGCAACTGCATCGTGACCTCAACCTGCTTGTCATCGACGTCACGAATCCGTTCGGCGGCGGCCTTCCACCGATGGGACGCTTGCGAGAGCCGTTAGATGCCATTCGCCGGGCAGACGCTGTTATCCTTTCCCGTGCCGAACCGGGCTGCGCTTACGCCGAGCTGATCAGCCAAGTTCGGCGCTACAAGCCACACATTCCCTGTTTCCTGGCGCGCCAAGAACTGGTGAGCCTGCGAAGGCTCGGTGAGGAAAAGGACTTGCCACTGGAAACGCTGGGCCGCCCAGGTTCTGTTGCCTTCGCCGGAATCGCCAATCCAGCCCAGTTCTTCAACTCTCTCAGGGAAGCAGGGATTGAGATCGTCAAGTCCTTCTCTTTCCCAGATCATCACAACTATCGCTCTCACGATTCGCAGCGACTAGTGCGCGAGTGCCAGGATCTGAATGTGAACGCCATGATCACGACCGAAAAGGATGCTGAAAAACTTTCTCCTGCCGAGTTTCTGCCTCGAGAGGTCTTCGCAGCCAGAGTTGCCTTTGAGTTTGACGATCTAGAGAGGTTGTCTAAGCTGTTGTCGGATGTCGCGGGAGTTGCGGTACGATGAAGCCATTCGACACTGGAAGAATTCGCACTCTCCTCATTCGCGGAACCAACTGGGTTGGCGATTCCATCCTCTCTCTGCCCGCGGTGAAACTAGCGCGGCTGGCTTTTCCTCAGGCTCAGATCACGCTGCTGGTGCACCCCTGGGTGAGCGGTGTCTACGACGAGTGCCAGGCAGTTGACGAAGTCTTAATCTACGACC
This sequence comes from Acidobacteriota bacterium, assembly GCA_022616615.1. Lineage (GTDB taxonomy): Bacteria > Acidobacteriota > Terriglobia > Versatilivoradales > Versatilivoraceae > VFZK01. The sequence continues at coordinate 57,917 of JAKEER010000114.1, read as the reverse complement.
GCAAAGGCGTCCATCGCGGATTGTCCGGAAAGCTGAGACTCGCCGGCCGGTTGCGCGAGCGGCGATTCGACGCTGCACTCCTGTTTCAAAATGCCTTCGAAGCGGCGGCGCTCGCCTACCTGGCGGGAATTCCCGTGCGGGCCGGCTACGACCGGGATGGCCGCGGCTGGCTACTTTCCCATAAGGTCGCCATGGACCCACGGGTGTCCAGGCTCCATCAGACTTACTACTACCTGGATCTGGTGGAGCAGCTTCTCGGACGCCCCCGTTCGGCGCTAGGGGTGGAGCCAAAGCCGGCTTCACAGTTCGGCGCTGAAACGATGCCGGACATCACTCTGGCAGTCAGCGCGCAGCGCAAGCAACTTGCCCGAACCCTCCTCCAAGCTCAGGGAGTGGACTTCAGCCAAACGGTCATTGGGGTCAATCCCGGAGCGTTCTACGGCTCGGCCAAACGTTGGTTGAGCGAACGCTATGCAGCGGTCCTGGACCGGCTGATCGACGAAAGAAACTCATCTGTCGTGATTTTCGGCTCGCCGAACGAAGTTGCCATCGCTGAAGCCATACAAGCCGGGACGCGCGGGCGTCCTGTGCTTCTCTCAGGTCGAACGCAACTGAACGAATTGATCGCCATGCTTGCCTGCTGCGATCTCTTGATCACCAACGATTCGGGGCCAATGCATCTGGCCGCTGCGCTGCGGATTCCTACGCTGGCGATTTTTGGCGCGACCGATGAGATCGCGACAGGACCCATGAGTCCATCGGCGGTTGTGCTGAACAAAAGGGTTGAATGCAGTCCGTGCCTTTTGCGAGAATGCCCGATTGATCATCGCTGCATGACGCGCATTACTGTGGAGGAAGTCGCCCAGCAGGCGTTTCGGATGATCGATGCAGGACAGCGGCTTCGACAAGCCTCCGAAACCAATCAGAGAAACTAACCGCGAAGGCGCGAAGAGCGCCAACCGAAAAGAAACGGCGAATGGGGGAGCATCGATTGACCACTCTTGGTTGCGTGGTCGCAATCAAGACAATAGTTTCCGCTTCAGCTCATCATTACTTTCATCGCCTTTCTTTGCGTCTTCGCGGTTAGAGCTTTTTGCCTTTCATGCCCAAGAACATTGGCGTTTTCATCGACCGGGATGGCACCGTCAGTGAAGAGGTCGGCTACGTCAACCACCTATCGCGCTACCACGTGTATCCATGGACCGCTGAAGCCGTTCGCAATTTCAATCAGGCGGGCTTGAAAGCGATTGTCGTCACCAACCAGGCAGGGGTCGCTCGCGGCTACTTTACAGAAGAATTGGTGAAACAGGTGCATGAGAAGCTGCTGGCGGAGATGGCGCGCGCCGGAGCGCGCTTCGATGCGATCTACTATTGCCCCCATCATCCTTCCGTCGGCGAGCCACCCTATCGCCAATCTTGCAACTGTCGCAAGCCGAGGACGGGCATGCTGGAGCGCGCTGCAGCAGAATTTGGAATCGAGTTGTCGCGCTCCTTTGTCATCGGAGACCGTTATGGCGACATTGAGCTAGCTCACAACGCTGGCGCTCGTTCAATTTTCGTTTTGTCTGGTTACGGTCTCGGCGAGTACGAATACCAGCGCCAGCACTGGCAGCGGCGGCCGGAGTGGATTGGCAAAGATCTCCTGGAGGCCTCGCAGTGGGTGCTGGAAGCGGTCGGCGAATAGACGCCGCCTGAGCAGTGGAAGCGTCGTCCCCCAATCCTCCCTGGAGCTGGGAAAAAATCGGCTGATTTCGGCTCCCCTCGCCCCGTTGGGGCCCGTTGGGCCGAGAGGAGCTGACTTTTCGCAAAGTCTAGATTTTTTCACCGCTCCTTTATCAGGAAGGGCACGCTGGCAAAAAGTGGAGTGCGCCGCTTGCGCTTTCCGACCCATGACCACGACCCACATTTCAAAAGAACGATTTCTTCAGATCATCGAACAATTCCAGGGCTGTCCAATCGCCGTCTATGGTGATCTGGTTGCCGACGAATTTGTCTTCGGAGAAATTTCGCGCATTTCGCGCGAGGCGCCCGTGCTGATTCTCAAGTATCGAGAATCGCTCATTGTTCCTGGCGGCGCCGCCAACGCAGTCAACAACCTCCACGCGCTCGGCGCCCAACCTGTTCCTTTAGGAATTCTGGGAATCGACGATGCGGGCAAGACTTTGCGGCGGCAGTTCAGCCAGTCAAAGATTCCTCTCTCGCTGGTTAGTCCCGTCAAAGACTACCTAACGCCGACCAAGACCCGCTACTCAGCGGGTTCGGCGCATTCTGCCCGGCAGCAGGTTCTCCGCATGGATCGCGGATCCATGTTTGTTCACACGGCAGAAAGCATCACAGCCACCCGAGACCACTTGTCAACTCTGATGAAACAGTGCCGGGGCGTGTTGATTTCAGACTATGGCTTCGGCTTCGTAAGCCCGGAAGTGGTCGCGCACGCAGTTCGAGGAAAAAGGGCTCTGCCCGTAACAGTGGATTCCCGCTTCGACCTCCTCCAGCACCGGGGCGTGACTGCCTGCACCCCCAACGAGCCAGAAGTGGAAGAAGCCCTCGGCATCAGAATCGGCAGCGACACCCACAAATTGGAGGAGGCAGGCGCCGCGCTCTTGAAACGGCTGCAGCTTCAGGCCGTGCTGATCACGCGCGGGCGCGATGGCATGGCCCTGTTCGTTTCCGGGGAAAGGCCTGTTCACATTCCGATTTTTGGAACCGATGAGATCGCCGACGTCACCGGCGCCGGCGACACGGTGATCGCCGTTTTTACGCTAGCCCTGGCGGTTGGCTCCAGTTTTTACGAAGCAGCCAGACTGTCGAACTACGCAGGCGGAATTGTCGTCATGAAAAGGGGCACAGCGACCGTTTCTGCCGAAGAGCTCCGGCAGGTTGTGTCGCAAGGATGATTCTAGGATTGCTTAGCGGCCTGCACGTTCCCCAGTTCGGTCTAGTGACGAGTGGCAACGGAATCCTGCCGCTGCCTGGAGATTCTACATTTTGCGGGGCCGAAAAAGAGCGGAAATCAAAGTTCTCGGCAACGCAGATTGGAATCTTTGGAAGGCGGAACAAAGGTCAGCCGAGTTCAGGCGGCTTGTTTCGAAACTAATGATCAGCGCTTTACGGCTGGTTTGCCGATGGGACCAATGATAAAACTCAAGCCCGTTTCTAACGGGCTTTTCTTCGGGCTTCAGCCACGAAGCCAAATGATTCCAGATGAAATGGAGTGGGGCTGAATTCGGACCCTGAAGCCCGCAGAAGCGGGCTGCCAGGAGATCGGCGGACTTTGCTCACCAGCCGTATAACGGCTGGCCTGAATTAGCAAGAAGCCGCGTGAACGCGGCTGGCAGCCAGACCAAAGACTGTGCGCGTCACTATAGAATGGAACACAGCCTGGCAGCGCCTGCCTCCAACCGGCTGTGCCCCGTGCTTCCAGGCGGAGCTGTTCGAAAATAATGTAGAAACTCCAGGGCGGCGGCATTCTGCCGCTGCCCGCAAGCGGCTTGGAAACCACTTCCACTCTAGCTATCCCTGACCGGGGGTTGACCTAAACATGACCGTTCCAGGCAAGCTATTGTCACTCGAATCTCTCGAACCGCTCGTTTCGGCGCTCAAGACCTCTGGAAAAAAGGTGGTCTTCGCCAACGGCTGTTTCGATCTGTTGCATGTGGGGCATATCCGATACTTACAGAGCGCCAGGCAACTCGGCGATGTCCTGGTCGTCGGGCTGAATAGCGACCGATCCGTGGGTCTCTTGAAGGGGCCGCTGCGGCCTTTGATGCCTGAAGACGAAAGAGCTGAGATTCTGGCAGCTTTTTCCTGCGTTGATTACATCTTCATCTTTCAGGAGTCGACCGTGGAGAACGCGCTTCGGGCGTTGAAACCGGATATCCACTGCAAAGGCACCGACTACGCGGAAGAAACGGTGCCCGAAAGAGACGTCGTACGCTCCTATGGCGGTCGCGTCGCCATTGTTGGCGACCCTAAAGATCACTCGACACGCGACTTGATTCAAGAGGTCCTGAGGCGAAGCGCGTCGCCGCGGAAATCAAGACGCCACCCATAAAGGATGCTATGGACACACCTCGCCGTGTGCTGATTATCAAGCTGGGATCGATCGGCGATGTCGTGCACACGCTGCCTGCTCTAACAGATCTGAAGCGGTCTTTTCCTGAAGCCGAGGTCGACTGGCTGGTTGAATCAAAATCGCGTGTGCTTCTGGACGGCAATCTTTGTCTTCATGAAGTCATCAAAATCGACACTCGGAAATGGCGCCGATCTTGGTCTTTCGCCACGCTGCGTGAAATCCTTCAGACCATTTCCAAGCTGAGAGCCCGCCGCTATGACGCCGCTCTCGATTTCCAGGGACTTTGGAAATCAGCGGTGCTGGGCCGCCTTTCCGGTGCCCGCAGGCTGATTGGCTTTGACCGAGGAGCTCTGAAGGAGCCAGGTTGCCGCATATTCTACGACGAGCGGATCACGCCGGATCGTGCCGCCCGGCATGTGATAGACATTTACAAGGAATTGCTGCGCAGCCTGAAAGTAACTCCCGGACCGCACCGTTTTGATTTGCCCGTTCCCAATGAAGATGAGCAGTACATTGCCGGGCAGCTCTCGTCGCGGCAGATCAAAGACTTTTTCGTCCTGAATCCGGGAGGAGGCTGGGAAACGAAAAACTGGGCCCCCGAAAACTACGCTCTCCTGCACGACAAGCTCTGGAAGGCTACTGGGGTGCCCACCGTTTTGACATGGGGGCCGGGTGAAGAACCACTGGTGGAAGAGGTTCTGCGCGCCTGCGCCGGACCAGCGCCTGTCACCTTCCCTGCTTCGCTCCATCAGCTCATCGCTCTACTCAAACGGGCGAAACTTTTCGTCGGAGGGGACACCGGGCCGCTGCATCTCGCAGCCGCCTGTGGAACTCCGATTGTCGGCATCTTCGGCCCCACAAATCCTTCGCGGAACGGGCCGTTCTCTAGCGAAGATATTGTCGTCTCTCATCAGGTTCCTTGTGGTCCATGTTACAAACGGACCTGCGAGATTTATAAGAAGGAATGCATGCGGCTGGTGCAGGTGGAGGAAATTTATAAGGCCATATTGCGCCGGCTGCAGATTCAGAAGCAGGACGTGTCCTAGTTTGAAACCCTGCAGATCTTTCCCGACTATCACTTTGCTTTGACAGGACTCGGGCGGGTTAGGGCAGCACAAGGACAGTTCGACGAGGCGATCCGCTCTTATCAGAAAAGCATCGATTTCGTGCCCACCCACGAAGCCGTGTTCGGCCTGGCGGATCTGTACACTTACCTGAAGCGCACGTCCGAAGCCGCTCGGCAGTTTCAGCTGATCGAAACGCTCGAGAAGATCAACGCGGCGAATGGAGTGCAGTCGGAAGCTCAGCTAGCTCTCTTCTATGCCGACCATCACATGAAAAATGGACGAAGCCCTCACAATTGCCCGGCAGCAGGCGCGAGAGCGGCGGGACATCCGAACCCTGGATGCCTTGGCCTGGGTGTCATTCAAGAATGGAAATTATCAGGAAGCCCTGGCGGCAAGTATGAAAGCCAGGCGACTCGGCACTAAGGATCTTCTCATTCTCTATCACTACGGCATGATTGCGGCGAAGCTAGGCTAGCACAAAGAAGCAGCCGCGGCACTGCAACAAGCATTAGCTGCCAATCCGCATTTTCATCCGCATCATGCAGAGCAGGCGCGGATGGCTCTGGAGCCGATGCTGGCAGCAAGCTGGGTAACACCGCCCCAGTTTCGGGGGATCAACTGAGGGTTGTTTGTGCCAACCTGGTAGAATGATTCCGTCTTCTCTCCGCCACCCCCGTTCCGACAACTTCGTTCTCGTCCTCGTACTCCGCTTTGTCGAGGACAAGCAGGAGGGCGGCAAGGACGCTCGCTTGGAGTCACTCATGAAAATACCGCAGATCTTGAGGCAGACAGGATTGTCTGCCCCACGTTGGGCAGCTGATTCCACCAACGCCGACTTCTAGTCGGCCAGCCACGCTCGAGATATTAAGACTCACAGACGCGGGCGGGCGCGTCTACCCGAGGGTCTATCGCTTCACTTGTAAAGAGTTTCTTTCTTGCGGTAGCGGACCAAGCATTTTCAGCGAGCTTTGCAGTGCGGGACTCTCTTTCAGTGACGGGTGGCTCTCAAGAACTTGCTGAATCATCGGCGCCAGAAACCTCCCGTAGCGGCGTCGCACATCAAAGGCCTCGGCGCTCTCGGTCCCTTGGCCTTGCTTTAGATGCGTCAGAAACTGAAATATTTCCTGCCCATTCTCAGGGGTCATGATCTCCACCCGACCCACCAGCACGCGAACGAGCTTGCTGGGTTTTGGTGTGATGGCAAGGGGAAGGATGGCATCCGCCTGCTGGCGCGGCAGCACATAGAACACTCTGAAGCCTTCTTCGAACCATGAATCCTCCCACGTCTTAACCATCGCCTCTGCTTCCTTCTGATAGAGGCCGTGGCTGGCGAGCAGCGTTTCGAGATCCCGCTTCAGCGACTCGACTGAGCAGTCAGGCAGAACGCGGTTGACAACTGCACCCGACCACCGCAGTCCGCTGCGGAGACATCCCGTCCGCCCGTTGTGGTTTTCAAAGAGAATCACTTCTCCGATGCTGGAGCCCGTCGTCTCAGCCACCGCAATCTTGTCTTCTTTGACTTGCAGTGAGAGTGGCGCAGCAAACGTCCCGACGCCACGATAGAACAGGAACTTTTCATACTCGTCGATGACGTCCCCCTTCCAGACGCGAAGCGGCACTGCGTCAGTTTCTCGTGCGTGATAGTAGTGGTTCATACTTTCTTCCACGGGCAGGTTCACCGCACGTCCTGGTAACAACTCCACGCTGCTCCACTGAATAACTTCCGCTCGATACTCAAGACGGTCAGGCATCGGGTAGAACTCGGTGATCTTTCCCTTGGGAAAGCTGACCCTGACTGTGCAGGTCAGTTCCTTTGAGCTGTAGAAATAGATCACCGGAGTCTCCATGCGAACGGTTCCCTTTGCGTTGTGCTTGCTGCCACGAACAAACCGTGGCAAGTCCGCTCCGCCACGGTAAGGAGTCCACTCCAGCGTCTGGCCGTCTGCCCTAGAGATTGAGGTGAATGTGCCCCACTCATGAACAACGAACTCATCGCTCGACGCATGCGCCATCAATGAAGACCCGCCGAGAAATCCAAGAAGAATCGCTACCAACAATCTTGCTCTCATATGAACACTCCCTTGAAAATCCCCCTTAAAAGGGGGGAAAGAAGGCGAAGCGACGGCGGTCGCAGAGCCTTCAGAGTTGTCTTGATGGGTTCGTGAAAGCCGAACGGACAACCCTGGCGCTTTGCGACCCCTGGCGCTTTGCGACCCCTGGCGCTTTGCGACCCCTGGCGCTTCGCGACCCCTGGCGCTTCGCGACCCCCGGCGCTTCGCGACCGCTGTCGCTTCGCGTTGCCCCCTTTGTTAAGGGGAATATTTTCATCGAACGTGCGCCGCCGAGCCGCATGAAAAACTCCCTTAGGAATCCCCTCTTGGGAGGGGTGGCGCGTAGCGCCGGGGGTCCACCCTAGGTCCACCCCCTGCCGCAAAAGACGCGGCGTCCTCCTTATCAAGTCTTATCAAGGGGGACAAATCTTAGACTTTTCATCGAACATGGTGCCGCACAGCGGCATGAAAAACTCCCTTGAAAGCAAACTTCCCCCCTCAATTGAGGGTGGTGAAGGCTCGAGAAGCCTTCACCGGCCAACGGCCAAGGCACCAGTAGTTGATGAGGAACACTACTGTCGTGGGTCGGAAGACCTCGCCCCCATCGAATTCCCAAGCAAGTCAAGAATGTCTGCCGCTACTTCGATGCCTGCTGGCTCGCAGGGAGCCACTTCTTCGCCAATTCTTGCAAACTCGCTTCAATGTCGTCGGCTGTCAGTTGCCGTGCCAGCGTCTTGGAGTTCAATTCCTTTCCGAGAGCGTCCTTCTCAATATTCAGGGCTCCATTCCGCCCCAGTTCCACAAGCACGCTGCTGTAACCACCCAAATAGCTGCCTCGGACAGCGACGAGCCAAACGCCTTCGGCGGGCCACTGCCGCTCTATGGCATAGACGCCCTTGGAAGTCGGCTTGAGTTGCAGCTTGACACTTTGCCGCTGGCCTTTCACCAGGCCTTCGGCCGTCGCTGAGACAGAAGCATTCTCGGGATGGTGACAGCCCGACGTGCGGACAAGGAAAGCGGCATTCTTGGCTTGCGAGTCACCCGAGCTCGCAGGTTTTTCAACAGAAAGGTAAAATCCTCCTGCCAGCGTGGCAGAAACCGCTGCCAGAATGCACAGTGCGGAAAAAGCCAGGCGACTCCACCGCAGATCGCTTACTTGACGCATAGGTAAACCCTCCCTTTTTGTTCTTAACAACATGCCTATTGGACGAGCCAATCGTAAGAATTCTTCCAAATGTTTCGCACCCGATTTATTTTCAGAAGAGCTGGAGTTTTCTCCATTTGCGGGGCCGGTCGAGGCTCCTTTGTCCCCCTTGACAACTCTGTCCTCCTTGACAAGTCGAAGCCGCGCTTTTTGCGGCAGGTGTGTCGAGAATGCTGAGACCCCCGGTGGTCCTCCTTCGTAAGGGAGACAAAGAGAGCCAGACCTTCGGTTTGGCCCTGGAGATTAGACATTTTTTGGAGTGGCTGCGTCAAACGCACGCTTCGTGTCGAGTCAGTGCGTTCCGCCAGCGAAACGCTTGTTTGGCTAAGGCTCTACACAGGCCGCGCTCACAACACCCGAAAAGCCGTGCGAAGACCGGAAAAAACGTCCAATCTCCAGAGCCAGACCTTCGGTCTGGCCGCATCCAGCCGCTGCCAGCAACCGGCTGGCAATCGCTCCCTCCCGGGCACGGAAATTCTCGAAAAATGGTTGACCCTGATTTCGCAACCTTGTAGTGTTCGTCCAACCAATAGCTTGGAAGGTCCCCCTCCCCGCTGGACCTCGCTGGAACTGCTTCAGAGTCAGCGACCTTCCAACCTTCCCCCTAATTTGGAACCGGCCGTTCCTTTGCCAGTTTGTTTAATTCCTTTTCGCTGAAAAGCCGAAAAGAGTGGCTAGGAAATAGGGCGCGCTGTTTTGCAAGCGAGGGCTATATAATCATTAATAAGGATGCCTGGAGGTAGGGGAATGGGAAGACTGAGACGACGGATTCGGCGGCTTGCAACGATTCTGCCGCTGGTTAGCTTCGTTTTCGTGTCGTGCAAAACCACACAACCGAATCGGACCCCAATTGCCAAACTCCCGACCGCCGAGATTCCGAAAACCCCGGCCCAAAATCCTCTGCCGGTTCTTCCGGAAACTCCAGCCAAGCCAGTCCTCCCCATGATTCAGCAGCCGCTGGTCGACCCTATCGAAAGCCTCATTGCAAGTTCTCAGGCCAGCTTCCTGCGCGGCGAGAAAAGCCTCAAAGCCGGTTACCTGGAAAAGGCCAAGAAGGACTTCGACGAATCTTTGGAGATTCTGCTTCGCTCTGGAGCGGTTATCAGCCAGCACGAACGCTTGGAACGCCATTACGAGGCGCTGCTCGACCGGATTCACAACTACGAACTGGCTGCCTTGAAGGAAGGCGATGGGTTCAATGAAGAAAAAGTGGAAAAAGCGCCTCTGGATGAAATTGCCAGCGGCGAAGTCCCGCTGACATTCGATCCAAAATCGAAACAACTGGCTGAACAAACGGTTCAGGAAACCCCGCACGACCTGCCCCTACCGATCAACGATCTGGTCCTGCGCTATTTGGACTACTTCCAAAGGCGTGGCCGCAAAACCCTAGAAACTGGAATGCAGCGTGCCGGCCGATACCGCGCCATGATCTCCAAAATTCTAGCTGAGGAGGGACTGCCGCAAGACCTGATCTATCTCTGTCAGGCTGAGAGTGCCTTCAAGCCTTTGGCCTATTCCCGCGCGAAGTGCAAGGGTCTCTGGCAGTTCGGCGCCGGCACCGGCGCGCTTTACGGGCTTCGCCAGAACTGGTGGGTTGACGAACGTTCAGACCCGGAAAAATCCACGCGAGCAGCAGCTCGCCATCTGAAAGATCTTTACCGGCAGTTTGGCGATTGGCTGCTGGTCATGGCCGCCTACAACTGGGGAGCGGGTGGTGTTGAAAGGGCCGTCGCCTACACGGGGTATGCCGACTATTGGGAACTGTTCAAGCGGAACAATCTGCCAGCCGAAACGAAAAACTACATCCCGATCATTCTGGCCATGACCATCATTTCTAAAGACCCGGCTCGTTATGGGTTTGATGTGGTGCCCGATCCGGCAGCCAGCATGGAGAAGGTTAAACTGACGAGCGCGTTGGATCTGCGGCTGGTGGCTGAGTCGCTCGACCTGACTCTCGCCGAAGTGCAGGAGCTGAATCCTCATGTGAAGCGGCTAACCACTCCGAACAACGACCCCGATTTCAATCTCTATGTTCCCCAAGGCATGGCAGAGAAGTTTCTTCAGGAGATTGCCGCCATTCCAGAAGGCATGAGAGTGAACTGGCGCAAACATCGCGTTGAGGAAGGAGAAACGCTATCGCAGATTGCCCAGCGCTACCGGACAACAACTTCAGCGATTGCGCAGGCGAACAGTCTCAGCGAGGATGCCGGGCTTCAGTTCGGTAACAAATTGATCATTCCGGTGACTCCGGGCCAGGGTGGACGCGGGCCCGTAGGTTCCAGCGGATCTCGCATCCGCTATACTGTGCAACGCGGAGACACCCTTGCCAGCATCGCACGCGACTTCGATGTGACCACTGCTCAGATCCGGAAATGGAACCGCCTGAGCACCCGCACGAAGCTGCGGCCGGGCCGCGTTGTGTCGATCCTCTCGGATTTGCCCGCTTCTTCCGTTGCCGCAGCCCAGCCACCGAAGCGCTCCAGGTCCACCAGCGCCGAAGTGGTTTCTACTCCGAAGCCAGTGCGTGTCGTCCACCGCGTTAAGAAGGGCGACACTCTGTACACGATCGCGACTAACTACAATACAAGCATCAACTCCATTCGCGACTGGAATAAACTTTCCCAAAACGACAACCTGAGGGTCGGCGAACGGCTGACGATCTATGTGAGCCGGTAAGCTTCCAAAGAGCAGTCAAGATTTAAGCCTGATTGCCTCTGAACGCCCGAGGCGAGCCAAAACAGGCCGCTTTCCACGGGCTAGGGCTGGGGCTGTGTTAAACTGCAACCCGCGGAAATGTTTGGCCACCCAGGGAGATTCGGTTGGGCGTATAAAGGTAATCTGGTAGGGACGCGGTGCTGCGCGTCCCTACCATTGAATTTTTTCACAGTTCCAGGGGGAAGGGCAGGAACAATTGCGGAGCGATTACAGTAGGAGGTTCGGATGCCAGAAAACTCAAACTACGACTCGAATTCCAAAACACTGGTGATTGAAACCAAAGATTTCGCCTTCGAAACAATGAGTCAAAACACCGGTCTCGCCACTATCGTACGGTTTCGACTGCTTAACCCTGACGTAAGGCCCGGCGATGTGCTGCTGGTACTCACCGGCTCCGATGTGCATTTCCACGGTCTCATCGGCCGCATTGACGAAGGCTGGGCGGTTGCCACCGACCATCGCAGCCTGCTGCCTCTTCCCACAATCCACTGACAGCTTTCACGCCACGCCCGTATCGAACCCATGCTGACGGCGATGATGAGGACCGTCGAAGGCTTTGGTCGATTTGAAAAGTTCGTGCCGCCCATCGCTGCCTTCCTCCCGGATGCGGCTCAGCAGCGTCGTCTTCTCGGACTCGGGCATCGCTTTGAAATCGCGGGCGATGGCGACGTCCTGCTTCAAATCTTCCATTGATTGGATGCCAACAACCAGAGTGGAAACCGGCTGTGTCAAGGCAAACCGGATACAATCTTGAGCAGAGACTCCTCCCTGTGTCGGGATGCGCCCGCGCGGTGAGCCGCCGCCCAAGCTCTTCATGCCAATCACACCAACCTGCTTGGCCAGGCACACGGGCACCACTTCGTTTTGAAAGCTGCGGTAGTGGGCATCCATGACGTTAATAGGCATCTGAGCCGTGTCCCAGTCGTGTGGTTTGTGAAGCATCCGCAGGTGAATGCGCGGATCCTTGTGCCCGGTGAAACCGATGAAGCGCACCTTGCCGGCTTTCTGCGCTTCCAGCGCAGCCTTGAGACCGCCCTTCTCAAAAACCCAGTCCGGATCATTGTCATAAACCATCTCGTGAAATTGCCAGAGATCGAGATGGTCTGTCTTGAGGCGTCGCAGGCTTTCTTCCAGATTCTTCATGGACCCTGCATAATCGCGCTCGCAGTTCTTTGTCATCAGGAATACCTTTGCCCGCTTGCCACCGGATGCCAGCGCTTCGCCCATCCACTCCTCACTGCGGCCATCGTGGTAATCCCAGGCGTTGTCGAAAAACGTGATGCCTTCATCCAGGGCGGCATGCATGATGCGAATGGCTTCGGTTTTCTGCTGCACGGCGCCGATGTGCCAGCCTCCCAGGCAGAGAATCGACACAGGAATGCCCGTTCTTCCGAGGACGCGCGTGGGAATGCCGGTGCTGGAGCCGCTCGCCTGCCCAAAAATCGCGCTGCTGAAGGCCATCGAACCGGCTACCGTCGTAGATGCTTGCATAAATTCACGCCGCGTCTTTTTGTATTCCATTGTGACCTTCTTGGAAAAAGCGTTAGGAAAAATGCTATCTAGCGAAGTATTCCATGCACGGTTTGGGAATTGCAAGCGCCTCGGTGTACGCCTCAGGGCCACGTCAAAGTCCCCCTTGATAAAGGGGACAGTGGTTTCGCAGAAACCGTGCGGGGGGTTGTCGCGCCTCCAGTCTACGAACTTGGTTGCATCTCAGGCCCTACTAAAAAGCTGATCCTTACCTACAGTTGGGGTTACTGGACATGGGAGCGGCACCGGGTCGGCACAGGAGCTCTGTCCCAGAGCGAAATCCGCGCGGAGGGACAGTTGCCATTGCGACACATTCGGCTCCGCTGGCACCGAAAGCATCAAACGATGACCCGAGGCCACCACACGCTGGGATACGCGGGTGCAGGAGCGCCGACCTTTGCAGGTGCGCGCGAACAATCTCGCCGAACTCTGTCGGCGTGAAGCGAGTTACCAAGTACGGCTCGTTGGACCAACTCCAGGCTGTCCAGCCAATGCCCAGAACATCGAAGTAATTCGCCAACGATTGTCCCCAGTTGCGGTCTTCCCCTCGCCCTCCCCACTCACCTGCAAACACAGGCGCGGTAGCCGCCAGATCACCAAAGGCCTCCGCCCAGTTAGACCCTTTATTGCGGTAGACGTGAGTTGAATAAACCAGGTTCGGACGATTCAACGGCATGGTGCGCAGGTCGTAGGCCCAGTTTACGCCTGAAACAAAGATCAGTGCGTCCGGATTGACAGATTGGATGGCATCAACGAGCCGAAGAGCCCAGGGGTGCCACTCGGCTACTGTGACTCTTCGAGAGGTCAATGGGCAAAGAGAACCATCCTCGCGGATCAAAGGATAAGGATCGTCGGGGAGACAGTCATGCGGCTCGTTGAAGATGTCGTAGAGGACGGCGGGCTCATCATGATACCGGCTGGCGAGCAGATGCCAAAAATCGAGAGATTGTAGGTTGGGGAGCGGCGCGACAAAGTTGCGGTTCGCACCAAACGGGCGATCGGCGTCAAGCCATTGAAGGTCGAGAAGCGTGTAAGCGCCAACGCGGGATACCCAGCCGATGACTCGGTCCAGGTCTCTGAGGTAATCCCTGCCACTGTGCCCGCCTCGACCGTTTAGCGCCCAGTCCTGGTTCAGAGGCAGGCGGATGATATTGCAATTCCAACCCTTAACGATGAATTCAATTTCCGCTCGTGAAATTCCAGCCGCCGAACAGAAACCGCCCTCATCTGGTTCCGCCCACTCCAGGCCCGAACGGTTGACCCCGCGCAGCAGAATGGGCTTGCCAGCTGTGGCAATTACAATGCGGTTCCCAGAAGTCGCTAGTTTGGGTAGTCCGTTAGACAGCTTACCATTCATGACGATGACTACGAAGAAAGCCAACGGCCCTTACTCAGCCTCTGCGGAGACCCACGGCTTGCGGGCGCGCACGAAGGCACTCATGAACTTCCCGTCGACATGTTGCGCTATGCTCTCTATATCCAAGCCCGAGGCGCTGACAAATCCAGGCGCATCGGCTGCGCGGTAGATCCGCGTGGGTTCCACATCAACCGCTTCAAAACCCGCCCTAGCGAGCTTTTGCCGGTACTCCGACTCCTCCAGCGCCCCCGCGACGCAGCCGATCCAGAGCTCAATATTCCGGCGAATGTCGCCGGGGACCTCACCCCGCACCACTACGTCGGAGACAGCAAACCGGCCTCCCGGGCGCAACACGCGGAAGGCCTCTGTCAAAACGCGGTCTTTGTCGGCCGAGAGGTTGATGACGCAGTTCGAGATGATGACGTCTACCGAGTTGTCAGGCAGCGGGATTTGTTCAATTTCCCCTTTGAGAAACTCCACGTTCCGGAGTCCTGACTTCCGCTGGTTCTCACGGGCCAGCGCCAGCATTTCGTCTGTCATGTCGAGGCCATACGCCTTTCCCGCCGGTCCGACGCGCCGAGCAGAGAGCAGCACGTCGATGCCACCTCCGGAACCCAAATCGAGCACCACTTCTCCGGTGTTGAGCTGGGCCAGCGCCGTGGGATTCCCGCAACCCAGGGATGCCAGGACTGCCTCTGCTGGGAGTTCCGACTTTTGCGTCTCCTCATAGAGGTCTGACGTTATGGGATCGGTTGAGGCCGCGACTGGGTCTCCGCCGCAGCAAGAAGTTTTGCAACAGGTACTTTTCGCGCCAGACGCAACCTGCAAAGCCGCCTGCCCATATTTGCTTTTGATTTCATCCTTCAGATCCGCAGAGTTCATACGCTCTCCTTTATTTCGACATTCATAGAATTACTAAGCCAAAAAAATGCAGCGAACCGTGCCGGTACGCCGCTTATTTGCCAGACTGGATGGTAACCAGCCGCGAGCTTCGACTGCAGCAATCCTGCCAGAGGAAATTGAACAGCTCCTTCAGCACTTCAAAATTGACCGAATAAAAGATCCACTGCGCCTCCTTGCGGGAGTGGATCAACCCGAACCGGGCCAGCCTGTCGAGATGATGCGAAAGGGTGGAAGCGGCGCCGCCGATCTCCTTCTGAATATCGCCGACACAGCAGCCACCGTCGCCATACTCGATGAGCAAGCGAATCACCTTGAGGCGCGCATCGGATCCCAGAGCTTTCAGCATGTCGGCAAAGTACTCGATGCGTTTCTCGGGAGTCCGGCGCACTTTCATATTTCGAATAATATAGAAATACTCTGGATTGTCAAGACGATTTTTTCAGGCTCCCCGGATAAGGGAAGTCCCAGTCGCGGGCGGAGGCTGGCGGAAACTACTCTTCCAGCACAAAGGTGACTTTCATATTGACCCGGTATTGGGAGATCTTGCCGTTTTCAATCACCACCTTCTGCTGTTGGACCCACGCGCCCGTGACATTTTTCAAAGTCTTGTTGGCCCGCTTGATTCCTACCTGCAAAGCATCTTCGAAGCTCTTGGACGAGGACGCTGTGATTTCGGTGACTCGTGCGACTGACATGAGAGTAACTCCCTATCTTGCAGGATGCATGGTGCTGTGGGGAAATTCGCTGCGCGAGGCAAAGTGTCAGGTGCCGCTTCCCGCCCCAACTTAAGGCTGAAACCAACCGCCTTGCCCAAACGTCCTATGAAAAGGACGAACCAAGCTCAAACAGATTTCATATCCTGGCTCGGCAACGCAGCGAGTCGGCTGCGCATCACACTACACTTTTATCCGCCGAAACTTCTGCGACCGGAGTAGACAATGACACGAAAGCGCACTCATTTCTGGCTGGCTGCTTCGGCGTTGCTGGTCAGCTGCGGCATCCTGCTACACTCGCGGAGCAGCTCGCAGCTCTTGCCCATTCGGCTCCAGAACGGTGTCGTGGTGAACGTCTCGCTGCAGCTTTCACCGCCGGTTGAGGCTTGGGAGTCTGAGGGCCAGAACAGCTACTTCGGCGGTGGCTATCGGCTCAGTCTGGAGGAACAGCACGAAGCGGCCGGCAGCCGGATGAAAGTGGTTCTATTGCGGGACGACCTGCAGAAATTCACCCTCCAGGACTTTCAAGCGACCTGGGAACTCACAGACCCTGATCTTTACGCGATCTGGACTTACAACCATGTCCCCACGCAACGTCAGAACTTTCGCGCCTTAGCCACGGAGTCTTTCGGGGATCTTACCACGCCCAACTCCGGGATTCCCTATGTGTCGGCTGTCAGCCTCGAGGGAAAGAATCTGCTCGCCCTAGGCATACTGAGCCAGAATCGCATCATTAATCTGCAAGGACACCCGCTTGAAAGCGGAGGCTATCAAATCTCGCTAGATACTCGGCTTCCGTTCGAGACCGACCGATTCGAGGAAGTGATCTACACAGACACAACACCACAAAACTGGTTTTCCGCTACTCGTAGCTATGCCGACTGGGTCGACCAGGAACGCGGTTACACCCCTTTTCCGGTGGTGCAGGCTTGCTACCATCCGATGTACGACCTCTGGTAGTGGGCGCTTGACGACACGAATCCAGGACTTTACTGGACGACGCTCACACGAGCTAAGCAACTCGGCTTCCAGTCTTATCTGTTTGACGCCGGATGGGAATCACAGCCGGGAGAGCTTTTCAAGTGGCTGGAGGGTGCTGTCGGCAATTACACACATCCCGAAGACAAACTCCCCGGTTTTCCGGGTTTTCTGCAGTACGTCAAGGACCGGCTCCGCATGCATGTCGTACTCTGGATGTCTCCCTACGCGATAGGCCGCAACAGCATGTATTATCGGAAGACCAGCCGGTCTCACATCCTTTTCGAGCGTAGCAATACGGAGTACAACGGCGGTCTGGACGTTTCGCCTATGACCCTTCGCCTGGGCCGGCGGTACGACGAAAATGTCAACCTCTGCCCACGCGATTCGGGCACGCGAGAGCATCTCAAAGCCCTGTTTGAACGTGTCTCGACAGATTACTGCCCCGACGGTTACTGGCTGGATTTTCAGGAAACCATCCCATTTCTTTGCGAGTCGTTCCACAGTGACGAGGGCGATTTCGGCCAAGGATTTAATCTCACGCAAGACACGATTAAACAAACGGTGCTCTCTGCTGTCGACCGCCCCACGGTCGAGTTGCGGTTTCCAGTAGCGAACCTGAATAACAAGCCCTACGCCAATCTCTGGCAGAGCATCGATTCCCCTGGAGATTTTGACACCATGCGGCTTTGCTCGCTGATGATGCGCCCCTTCAGCCGGGGCGTGGTCATGGGAACGGATGAAATGTACTGGCGGCCGGATGCCGATCCAGTGACCGTTGGCAAGTTCGCCGCGACTACGGTGCTTAGCGGCGTCCCAGCCTTCGGCGCCAATTTTGAAGATGCACCGCGTTCGCACTCGGACATCGTGAGAGCCTGGCTACGGTTCTACAAGAACCACCAAATTGGTCTCACTGAAGGAGACTTCCTCCCGTTTGGTGATTTTGCGTTTCCGAACCACCGGATTGAGTCCTCCGATGCGGCCTTTGTTTATCTACGGAAGATTGAGGACGCTGCCGAAGTCCCGCTAGCCTGGCAGCCGGAAGCCATTTATTTGGTAAACTGCACCGATCAAGACGCGATCTCTGTTCTGTTGCCGAATCTCCAACCAGGCGATTATCAGCTTCAAGTTCTGAATCAATTTCTCAAAGCGATTTCAGAACAAACCGTCTGGCTGGAAGGCCCAGCCACCGTTCGGGCGGACGTGCCACAAGGGGGTGCCGCTAAGCTGAGCCGCAAACCGTAGTGCAGTTTCCAGCCTGCCTTGGAGTGCGGCAGCCTGCTGCCGCTTTTGGATCGAACTGCCCCGTCTCGATTCCTTCAGATGGACTCCGGAAGCATTGATTCAGGTACGAAGCGCGTGCCATGCAAAAGCGGTGGAGACAGTATCAGAGCCGCGTTCACGCGGCTTTTTCCTAAGGCTGTAGGCCAGCCGTTTTACGGCTGGTTCCGAGGGGCATTGTATTCAGCAGCCCATTTCAACGGGCTTGCCGGATCGGCTTGAGCCTTTCTCCTCTTAAACCAGATCTTGCTTTACTCCGTTCGTATGGTTCTTGATCTCACACATTTCAGAATAAACATTTCGTGGCTAGCCTCGTCACTCACTGAAGCCCAAGAGCAAGCCGTTGAAACGGGCTCCACCGTGAGCGAGTGCTACCTTGACAGGCCGTAAAACGGCTGGCCTGAACCGCTGAGGAAAAGGCGCGTGAACGCGCCTTCGCGGCGGGTTGTGCCTGCCAGAGAAAACGGCCAGCATCGGTATTCCTTATGAAATGATGAAACCTCAGGCCCATGCGTAGCGGACGTGCTCCCGTGTCCCCGTGCATGATATTGTGCTTGGAAACTCGTTCTCTCGAATGGTAACCTTCCCGGTCATCGAAAGCTCACGCAGCGCGCTTTGGCAGCAGGACGGATCTCAAAGAGGGTAAGGTCATGCGTTCAACCCGGCGAAACGCTATCAAGCAATTTGCGGCGCTGTTTGGCGCTTCAACTTTGGCCGGGCGAGTGCCTGCGTTTCGGGCTCAGGGGGCCTCTGAGCTGTCCATCGATCAGTATCTTGACGATCCGCTGTTCCAGCCAGCCAGTATTATGGACTTTGAGCCGCTTGCCAAAGCAAAATTGGACAAGCTGGCGTATGACTACTTGGTGGGCGGTTCTGAAGACGAAGTGTCGCTGCGCGATAACCGCTCGGGCTTCGACAGAATCATCCTGCGGCCCAAGGCGCTGGTCGATGTCCACAAGATCGATCTTTCGGTCGAGGTCTTCGGGCAAAAGTGGGAGCACCCGATCTTCCTTTGCCCGGCCGGGGGCAAGAACTGCTTCCATCCAGACGGCGAGAACACCGTGGCCCGCGCCGCAGCAGCCTCGAAAACACTGCAAATTACCAACGGTGGAATCCAGAAGCTCCTAGAGTCTGGCAAAGGGCCAGTTTGGTGGCAAGTGACGACGGGCGGTGACTTCCGAACGCCCCAAACGATGCGGGCCTTCGTCAAACGCCTAGAAGACCAGGGTTGCTCCGCAATCTGTTTTACTACCGACATCATGTATGTATCTCATCGCGAGCGAAACATCCGCAACAAGTTCGACCGCTCCTGGGGCGAGACCGGCGTTCCGCGAGACGCACAGGGCAATGTGCCGCGGCCCAAGAACCCGGAGCTCACAGGGATCTATCCTTCGCGGCCCGCTCCGACACCGACATGGGAGACTGTGCGCGAACTACGCGCTTTGACTAAACTGCCGATTGTGCTCAAGGGAATCTTGAGAGCCGAAGATGCCAAACTTTGCCTCGAAACAGGGGTCTCGGGAATCATCGTCTCGAACCACGGCGCGCGCCAGCTCGACCATGTTGGCGGCACCATCGAGGCGCTGCCGGAGGTCGTGGATGCCGTAGGAGGCAAGATTCCAGTGATGATCGACGGCGGCTTTCGGCGAGGTACCGACATCTTGAAGGCTCTTGCTCTAGGCGCTAAGGCGGTGGGCATCGCCCGCCCCTACCTGTTCGGGCTGGCAGCTTTCGGCCAAGCGGGTGTCGAGCGGGTGATCCACCTGCTGCGGACGGAGCTGGCGCTCAATATGGGGCTGGCCGGCACACCAAACATCGGGTCCATTGAGCGCAGCCTGGTACGAATTCGGAGTTGAAGCAAATGGATCGGGTTAGAATCACGGAAGGGGGCACACATGGAAAACTTGCTGTTGTGGATAGGGCGCATTGTCGGCCTTGGGGGCGCGGTGTTGTGCGGCGTGGCCGCTGCGGCGCGCCTGAGTGGCCGATACTGGCTAGGCAGCTTCCAAATGGGAACCCTACTACAGGCAGGAATGGCCGCAATGATTTTGGGGTGTCTTTGCTTTCTGGCCGCGCTGACCGAGCGAGGCAAGGTCGGACGTTGAGAGACGACTCCACCAAACCCCACGATTTCGTGGCTCCTGATTGCGCGAACACGGACTGACTGGAGGACTTGATGTTGCTCGAACGGCGGGAATTCCTGGCAGTGATAGTGGCGGCTCCGCTGCTGCGGGTAAGCGGCGTCCCGACGCGCCAGGCCAAGGTTGTGAAATTGTTCAAATCGCCTGATGACCATCCGAACGCAATGGAAACCACCCGCGAAGGGCTCTGGATCGGAGAACAAACCACAGACCGCGCCCACCTCATGGACTGGCAGGGGAAGCTATTGCGCACGGTGGAAACAGAGTCCTCGAATACGAGCGGCATTGCCTATGGAGGAGGCTTCTTGTGGATGGCGGCCAATGGCAAAGCAACTGGAAGAGCGGCCAAAGCCACGGATGCCACGACGGGTGAAGTCTTGAAAGTAGATCCTTCCAATGGCAAGACCCTCGCCCGCTACGCGATTCCTGGCGGGGGAGGCGTTCATGGGCTGGAGTTTGCCGAGGGTGCCCTCTGGATCACGTCACTCCAGCTTCAAAAGCTGTCACAGGTTGACCCTGCAGATTTCCGACTCATCCACCAGATTCCGGTGCATCTGGGCCGTGCTCACGGGCTGGCCTGGGATCGTGGCGCCATCTGGTGCATGCACTCAACCGACCGCATCATTCATAAGCTGGCCGCCAAGGACGGCCGCATTCTAGAAATCATCACCCTGTCACCTGCAGATCCGGATCCTCACGGCATGTGTCTTTACCAAGGCCACCTCTACTATTGTGACGCTGGCATCGCTCCTGGTGCCGTGGACTCGGGGAGCCCTGACGCGGGGTATGTGTGCCGAATCGATTTATGAAACCATCAGCAACCCGGTCCGAGACCGACGTTGATTGATGACCCCCTGAAAGGGGAGCTGTAAAAAAACTCGGAATTTGTGGAAAGCGCCGCGTGAGGGCACGCGGCCTCCAATGATTCGCAAGGAGTTGCAAGCCCTCTTTGGAGGCCGGGTCCCCCGACCCGGCGATTTTTTCACAGCTCCAGGGATTCAAGATGGGCCCTCACGAGCGGAGACCCTTTCCGGCTGGCTGCGCCAGCAACTTCTCCAAAGGGGATTCCACAGGAGATTTCCCATGCAATGCTCTCAATGCGGATCAGACCAACCGGACGGCAATGCCTTCTGCACGAAATGCGGCGCCCGGCTCGCCGGAGCTACCGCTTTCGCTCCTCCACCCGGGGAGCCGGAAGAAAGGATGACGGTTTCGACCTCAGTCAAGGAGGAAGAAGAGAAAATTCTTCGAGAATTGAAGGAGGCCTTGAAGGGAGTCGACCCGGACAAAGCGGCTGAGCAGCCCCCCGGAGACAAGCCTGCCTCAAACACCTCCAAGAAATTCGCCGTGGCTGGCGTGGCAGTAGTTTTGCTGCTTCTCATGGTCATTGGTTTTGAATTAGTGCGCCGCAAAGAAGGCACACCTGTTCCTCCCCCTGCTCCCATTGAAACTGTGCTTCAGCCCCCAGTGGCACCACCCCCTGACGATGATGCGACTCGAACCACTGCAGGAAAGATCGCGGCAATTCTTGAGGCCATCGAGCAATACAACAAATCAAAAAAAGGGTTCCCCCCTTCGCTGACCAGCCTGAATCGAACTTATACCGACCCGGAAGCAATCAAAGATGGCTGGGGGCAAAACATCCTTTATCTGGTGGACCTGACCAACAAGACGTTTGTCGTACGCTCAGCCGGCCCGGATGGCAAGCGAGAAACGATGGACGATATCTCCGTCGATAGCGACGGACAGGAAGCCTGGTTGAAGGACAAGGAGCCGTTGATCAGCGAATGGCGCCTGGCCAATCCCAACGTCCATGCTCAATTGGTCGCAGTGGGGCCGTCCACCGCAGATCCCAAGAAACTGGAGGCAGCTCGCAAGCTCGAAGAGGAAAAGAAGAGGCAGGAAGCCGAAGCCGCTGCCTCGGCGCAAAAGCAGGAGCAGGAACAGAAGCGTCTGGAGGCAGCCCGGCTGGAGGAAGAGAAGCGAAAACAGGTGGAAGCCAAGAAAGAGGAGGAACTACGCCAGGCTAGGGCGAGAGAAGAAGCATTGCGCCAGCAGCAGAGCGCCCGGCGCCCCGAGAGCCTGCATGAGAATTTCATTAGCGGTCTGCAACAGTGGGACGCGCCCGCTACTTGGGAGATTATCAAAGACAAAGATGTTTCAGCGCTCCGAGTTCAGGGGCTAGGCTTCCTGAAAAAAGGACAGCAATGGGACAACTACAAGATCGAGTTCGAGGTGAAGATCAACAAAGAATCAGTCGGCTGGGTGCTGCGCGCTCAGAACTCCAATAGCTTCTATCTTTTTAAGCTGGGCTCCGAGAGGGCCAAAGCCATCCCCAAAAATTCCCTCGTCAAGTATATTCGCTCAGACGCTCAATATCTTAATTCCCTCAAGCGCGAAGACGCTCCAGGCGCGGCGGGCGTCACACCACTGTCAATCAAGGTTCGCAACAAAGATTACTACAAGGTGATGCTGACGGTTCGTGGCAACACGATCAGTCACTACATCGACGGGATCCAGGTTGATGCCTGGAGCGATGACACCTTCAGCCATGGTCGGTTCGGCTTCAATGCGAGCGCTATTGAACAAGCCACCATTCGCAGCTTGGTCGTTGAACCCTTGCGCTAACGGCCCGTCACAAAATGCACGTAGATAAGGCTTTTGAGTCGTGACGAAGGCAGTGCACCAGCCTCTTTTAAACAACGACTCCTAAACTTCGCGCTTAGCCTTATGCGAGGAGAGGGGCCGGAACCGAGATCCCGGCCCTTTGGGAAAGGACAATGGGATTGAACCCACTTACCCTGAAAAAGGTCTTGGGCTATTGAAGCCCTAGCACAGTTGCTGGAAGCATTGCAAACTGCCAACCAAACACGAGAAAACCTGCCCCTCTTCCAGTTGAAGCCTTTTCAACCGTTCGGCGGGTCAAGATCAAAATTGTGCGTACGTTCTTGAGAAGGAACTGACAAAACTGTCACCTTGCAGGAGACGTTTTGGGGAAGCCTAGCTTAGCTATAACTGGCGGCTTATTCCGAGCACCTGCGAACCGTCCGCGGGTTTTCATTTTCCACTCGTCACAACCATTGTCGCTCGGCGGGCGCATTTTTGGCCTGCAGATCGAAGCCCGCCTGCTTGCACGATTAATGAGGGTTTGATCCATCAGGTTATGATCGCGAAGAACATCGCCTAGTCACGCCGAGGCTGTACAGATCCGCTCGCAGCCAAGGGTTTAGAGGACGGCGCGCGCATTGTTGTGTCTGGGGAAACTGCCCACGCACAGTGCAACTATGGGTCAACTTCCGTGACGCGTGAGTCACTTTGCGTGACGCATTTATTCACTTTGCGTGACGTTTTACATACAGTAAGCGCCTAGTCCCTGTTACCTGTTCCCCCGAGCCCTGTCGCTTCAAACCCTGCCTACCCACTATATTTTGTGCCCTCCAGAAACTCTAATGCAGTATTTTGTGTAAAAATACAAATTAGCACTTGACAATTGGATCGCGACGACTAGAATGCGAACCCAATAATCGTCGTGCGTTAAAGCGCGTTAAAACTTGTTTCTCTCCGTTCAAGTTCCGGGGTTGGTGTGCCTTGGATGCAGAAGGGAAGCATGGCGATTTTCGCGATTCGAACACCGTTTCACTGTGCCTGGTAAGGAGGCGTTACAATGCTAGTGAAAGAGAGATCCGGCGAGGCAACCGCGATGGCCCCCATCAAACTCCAGCAGGACGAGAAGCTCCTGCACTTCAAGAGAGTCTTTACGAAACCCGGCGTTCATCCGTTTGACCAGATCAAATGGGAAAAGCGCAGGGCTTCGATCGCTAACGAAAAGGGCGAAATCATCTTCGAGCAGTCGGACGTCGAGATGCCAGTAGCCTGGTCGATGATGGCGACCAACGTGGTCGTGTCGAAGTATTTCCGGCGCTCTTCGGATGGCAGGGGGCGCGAGAACAGCGTGAAACAGTTGGTGGGGCGCGTCGTGGACACCATATCGCGCTGGGGCCGCGAGGGCGGCTACTTTGCCAGCACCGAAGAGGCAGACACGTTCGAAGCAGAGCTGTGCCATCTCCTCGTGGAACAGAAGGCAGCGTTCAACAGTCCTGTCTGGTTCAACTGTGGCATCGAGCCAAAACCGCAGTGCTCGGCTTGCTTCATCAACTCGGTGCAAGACCGCATGGAGTCGATTCTCGAGCTCGCCAAAACCGAAGGCATGCTGTTCAAGTGGGGCAGTGGCACGGGGACGAACCTCTCGGTCATTCGATCATCGAAAGAGCTGCTGTCTAGCGGCGGCCAAGCTTCGGGGCCAGTCTCTTTCATGAAGGGCTACGACGCCTTTGCCGGGGTCATCAAGTCCGGCGGGAAGACGCGGCGGGCGGCGAAAATGGTGATCCTGAACGCCGACCATCCCGACATCGTCGATTTCATCACTTGCAAAGAAGAAGAAGAAAAGAAGGCCTGGGCGCTCATCGAGGCTGGCTACGACAGTTCATTTAACGGCACGGCCTACAGCTCAATCTTTTTTCAGAACTCCAACAACAGCGTGCGCGTCACCGACGAGTTCATGAAAGCGGTGATCGAAGACAAGCAGTGGAGCACGCGGGCGGTAACCTCCGGACAGCCCATGGACACCTATCGCGCCCGAGACTTGATGAGCATGATGGCCAGATCGGCGCATGTTTGCGGTGACCCGGGCATTCAGTTTGATACGACCGTCAACGACTGGCACACCTGCTCGAACACCGCGCGCATCAATGCCTCAAACCCATGCAGCGAATACATGTTCCTCGACGACACGGCCTGCAATCTTTCCTCGCTGAACCTGATGAAGTTTCGCAAGCCCAATGGCGAACTGGACGTAGAGACCTTCAAGCATGGCGTTCAAATTATGATCACCGCGCAGGAAATCATCGTCGACAACGCCAGCTATCCGACCTCCGCCATCGCCCGCAACAGCGTGCTATTCCGGCCTCTCGGCTTGGGCTACGCCAATCTGGGAGCGCTGCTGATGTCGCTGGGCATGCCCTACGATAGCGAAGGCGGCCGGGCTTATTCGGCAGCTATCACGGCTTTGATGTGTGGCGAGGCTTATCACACTTCGGCGCTCGCCGCCGGGGACCTCGGGCCGTTTGCCGAATTTCCTCTAAACCGCGAGCCGATGCTGCGTGTCATCCGGAAGCATCGGGCTGCCGCCGGAAAAATCAATCCGGCTTATGTTCCAGCCGACCTCTACAACGCCGCCCAGAAGGCCTGGAGCGACGCCTTGGTGGAAGGCGAGAAGCACGGGTACAAGAATTCCCAGGTTACGGTGCTCGCGCCCACCGGCACCATAGGCTTCATGATGGACTGCGACACCACTGGCGTCGAACCTGATATCGCCCTGATTAAATACAAAAAGCTGGTCGGCGGCGGGTTGCTCAAAATCGTTAACCAGACGGTGCCCGAAGCTTTGCGCCGCTTGAAATACAGCGATCCGCAAATCAACGACATCATCAAGTACATCGACGAAAACGAGACCATCGAAGGCGCGCCACATCTGAAGGAAGATCACCTGCCGGTCTTCGATTGCGCGTTCAAGCCGCTCAACGGCGTGCGTTCCATTCACTACATGGGCCACCTGCGCATGATGGGCGCAGTGCAGCCGTTCCTTTCCGGCGCCATTTCCAAGACCGTGAACATGCCGGAGGAGGCCACAGTCGAACAGGTTGAAGAAGCTTCCATGGAAGCCTGGAGACTGGGATTGAAGGCCCTCGCAATTTACCGCGACGGTTCCAAGCGCTCGCAACCGCTCAACACGAGCCTGAAAGAGGCCAAGCAAGCAGAAGCCTCCAAGCCGGTGCGCCGCCGCCTGCCGGATGAGCGCCAGTCCATCACGCACAAGTTCAGCGTTGCCGGGCACGACGGCTACCTGACGGTGGGGATGTACGACGACGGCACGCCAGGCGAAATCTTTGTCCGGATGGCCAAGCAGGGATCAGTGGTTTCAGGGTTGATGGATACGGTTGCCACAGCGATTTCAGTGTCCCTGCAGTACGGTGTCCCGCTGAAGGTGCTCGTAGACAAGTTTAGTCACAGCCGCTTCGAGCCCTCCGGCTTCACTAACAATCCGCAGATCCCGATTGCGAAGTCGATTGTGGATTACATCTTCCGCTGGCTGGGTCACAAGTTCCTGAGGACTGAAGAGCAACCTCAGGCCGAGGCAACAGCTCCTGCCGCTGTCGGCCAAGCCACAACCATTGAAGCGCATGAACGCCAGGTGTTCCAGTCCCAGGCCGACGCACCGCCCTGTCCGGAATGCGGCGCCATCATGGTTCGCAACGGGGCTTGCTACAAGTGCTTGAACTGCGGGTCGACCAACGGTTGCAGTTAGCACTTCAGAGCTGAGTATCTTCACCCGTGACGAAAGCCCTCACCCTGTCGCATCTCTCAATGGAGGTGCCGAAGGCGCGGCGAGGGGAGCAGCATGAATCGAAACCCATAGCAGTCAATTCCTAACTGGACTATCCCTACAATCTTCGATCAGGAGTCGACATGAGCCCTTCTCTCTCCTCCTATTTGGAATCCGTTCGCCCGAAGATCACTCACTGGACACGTGAGAAGCCCAAGACCAACGGTTATTACTGGCAGTGCGCGGGTGGGGATCACAAGAATGCAGTGATGGTTTTGATTGACCGAGGCCAAATTCTTCGTCCTGGCACAGACGGCCACTCAAGCCTCAATGCAGCTGAGGGAGCGGAGTATTACGGTCCTGTATTGCCACCGGGGTAAACGGCATCGACAAAGTTACCGTAGCAAGTAATCCTTTGGATTCTGGAACACCTCTCTAACCCTTCGGCGGGCGACAATGTCTGATCACGTGCGGCAGGCACCAAGCATCGGGAGCCCTGGATCCACGCCGAGATCCGTCCGAAACTGAATGCCTATGTGGTGGGCATCTTGGCCCATCATCAGTCGCCTTCCGTTGCAACGAATTCAGTCAAAGACCACATGCACATCCTCCTGGCGCTTTCCAAAAACTCTTCAGTTTGAGCCGGTGTCGTTCACGTTTCTGCGCTACTATCACGACAAACCTAGGGAGTCTTTGCGTTCTTGCTGTTAAAGAGTTTTTTGGAGGAAGTTCCAAATGGAAACAAAGGGACATTGTCCCTTTCAGGTTGACGGGTTGACACGAGGAGCCCTTCTCTGCGCAATGGTGCTGGCTAGCAGTGTTCTCAGCGATACAGCCGTCCATGCCAAGGCAAGGAAAATACCTTCCACCACTCTGAACGTCCCAGGCTTGGCGAAACCTGCCGAGATCCTCATCGACCGCTGGGGCGTGCCGCACATTTACGCAAAAAGCGAAAGCGATGCTTTCTTTGTTCAGGGCTTTAACGCAGCGCGTGACCGGCTCTTTCAGATTGACTTGTGGCGACGTCGCGGACTTGGGCAACTGGCTGAAGTCTTTGGTCCGGCTTATGTCGAGCAGGACAAGGCTGCGCGCCTATTTCTGTATCGTGGCGACCTGGACAAGGAGTGGAAGAGGTACAGTTCAAAGGGGACCAATGAAGCTTCGGGCGTCGTCACGGCGTTCGTTCAGGGCATCAATGCCTATATCGAATGGCTGGGCAGCGACCCTGAACAGGTTCCATTCGAGTTCAAGCATCTGGGTTACCAGCCTGTCAAATGGGCGGCCGAGGATGTCGTTCGGATTCGCTCGCACGGGCTTCACCGCAATCTTCAAAGCGAAGTCGACCGGGCCAATATGGCCTGCAGGGCGAGTTTAAAGGCCGATGAGATCCGTATCCCCTTGCAGCCGCCCTGGGAAACCCAGGTTCCAGCCGGCCTCGATCCGTGTTTGCCGAAAGATGTCCTCAAGGTCTTTCTGCTTGCCACCCAAGCCGTCGTTGTCACGAAAGAGTCGCTTATGACGACGGATGCCGGCGCAACACGGGTCGCCGCGCTCGACAGGACAGAAGAAGCTCTCGAGGGCAGCAATAACTGGGTGATCTCTCCAAGGCGGTCCGCAACGGGGCGAGCCATCATGGCAAATGACCCGCACCGCGCCTACTCCGCTCCAAGCTTGCGCTACGTCGCGCATATCAACGCCCCGGGTCTGAACGTCATAGGTGCTGGAGAGCCCGCCCTGCCGGGGATCTCCATCGGCCACAACGGGACCATCGTTTTTGGGATTACGATCTTTCCCATCGACCAGCACGATCTCTACGTTTACGAGCTCAATCCCGCCCAATCCAACGAATACCGTTACAAGTCCGGCTGGGAGCTGTTCAAGGTCATCCGGGAGGAGATCAAAGTCAAGAATGGCCAACCCGTGACTGCCGATCTGCGCTTCACGCGGCATGGACCGGTGATCTTCGTCGAAAAGGACGAGCGAAAGCCCGGTGGCCGCGCCTTCGCAGTCCGCTCAGTTTGGATGGAACCGGGAACGTCATCCTATTTCAACGCAATCGACTCAATGCGCGCCCAGACCTTCGAACAGTTCAGTCAATCGATGCAAAAATGGGGCGCGCCTCCGCTGAACCATGTTTATGCCGACGTGAAAGGCAACATCGCCTGGCTGCCCCGGGGGCTCACGCCGAAGCGTCCGAACTGGGACGGCCTCCTGCCCGTGCCTGGCGACGGCCGCTACGAATGGGCCGGATTCTGGAACGGCGAAGAACTGCCTTCAGTCCATAACCCGTCGCAAGGTTGGTTTGCGACGGCCAACAGCATGAACCTGCCGCCCGATTATCCCTACCGCGAACGCAAGCTGAGCTTCGAGTGGACCAACGAGTCGCGTTTCAGCCGGATCAGCGAGGTGCTCTCCGGCTTGCCGAGGATTTCGCTCGAGCAAGTGCAAGAACTGCAGAATGACATCCTCTCAATCCCAGCTCGGCGAGTTGTCACTTTGTTGGCTGGGTTGTCCTCGACCGATGCCAAGACCCAAGCAGCCCTCGATTTGTTGCGAGGTTGGGACTTCCGAGAGCTGGCAGAGTCCGCGCCGGCAGCTCTTTTTGAGGTCTGGCAGAGCCGGCACTTGAGGAAGGCATTTCCCGAAGCGGTGTTACCGAAGGCGGCAAGCGAAACTCTGCCCAGCACGGACATGCGTGTGTTGCTGAGCGCTTTGGAGAATCCGGCAGTACACTTTGGCGCCCGCGCGGTGCAGCGACGTAACGAACTTCTGCTGACGACGCTCAAAGGAGCGTTTATCGAGATGGACAAATTGCAGGGCAGCGATCCCAAGGTGTGGCAGTGGGGCCAGCTGCATCACAACTTCAACGAGCATGCGTTTTCGAGAATCGTCGATGAGTCGATGCGTGCGAAGGTTAACGTCGGGCCAATTCCCAAACACGGCAGCGAATACACGCCCAACCAATCGGCTTATCGAGTGACTGATTTCCGGCAAACTGGCGGCCCATCGTTCCGAATCGTGGTGGATGTGGGCAATTGGGACAACTCGCGGGCGATGAACCATCCCGGACAGTCGGGGGACCCCGAGAATCCACACTATCGGGATCTCGCGCCGATGTGGCGGCGCGGGGAGTATTTCCCGCTACTTTATTCCCGCAAGGCCGTGGAGCGAGAGACAGAACAAACTATCCGCCTGATGCCGGCAGGCAAGGCGCAATAGGGACAGCGCTACAACTTCCTCCGATTTGTCACGATGATTAGATTGTCACTCCAGGGAGTCCGGTTGTTGGACCTGACAACAAGAAATAGGAGGAGAACACATGGAAAGTCGAATAACACCACTGCTTACGCTAAGTGCCTTAAAGGCATCAAATGCTAATGATCAGACGCTCGAAAGTAAACCTGAGAGCCAACAAACGACGCAGCAACAACTCATTGGCTATCCTAGCCTGACAGACTCGTTCACGAAAGGTTCACGAAAGCCTGGGACCAGCTCAACACGTTTAGGGGAAGCCTCTCCAATCTCTCAGACACAGTCCTTCCACCAACGATTTGCAGAACGCCGAAAATGTTGGGAAGCAAGTGAAAGAGCGAGAAAAACCAGCAGTCGAATTAGAACGGCGAATTAATCAGGCAAATCCCTGCGAGAGGCCTCAGCTGGTCAAATCTTTTTATGTTGGTTGAGGTGATCGAAAACCGAATCCAGCTGGCAACCGCGACGCGCGGAACCGAAACTGATCCTGGGTGCTTCAACCACGTCCCAGATAGTGCTGCATCACCGGAAGGACAATCGCTTCCAGCATGTTGACGTGTGGAGGCATGGCTGCCATGGTGACGGCTGCAACGGCCAGTTCGTCCGGCGTCATCATGGGTTCCTGGTCCTGCAGCGCCTTGCTGGTCCGCCGTCGCTCCGTCCCAACGTTCCCTGGGTGCAGGCAACTCACGACCACACCGAACTCGCGTCCTTCCAAGGCTGTTGCCTTGGTCAACCCGGTGAGCCCATGCTTGGTAGTCGTGTAAGGCGCCGAATTCATTCGCGGTATTTGCGCTGAGATGCTGCCGATGTTGATGATCCGACCGCCGCCCTGCCGCTTCATAATCCGCATGGCCTCGCGGCTGCAAAGAAACGGCGCCGTGAGGTTCACTGCCAGCACCTTTTGCCACGTTTCCAGCGAGAGCTCTTCTAACGGTCCTCCATCAAACCTGCCGGCATTATTGACTAGGATGTCTACCCGGTCGAAAGCGGCCAGCGTGGCTTCAAACAAGCGGCGAACCTGAGTCTCATCGGTAACATCTGTCGGCACGACCAAAACCTTGACGCCCTGCGGCTCCAACTCAGCGCGGGTCTCTTCCAGTTTTTCGCGTTGGCGCGAGGCAAGAACGAGCTGAGCACCCTCCCGCGCAAACGCGCGGGCGATACCCTTGCCGACGCCACTTCCTGCACCTGTGATGATGGTGATCTTGCCCGTAAGTTGTTTCATGTTTGTGTGCTTGCTCCTCTAAGAATCCCCCTTAGCAAAGTTTAGCAAAGGGGGAAGAAGGCGAAGCCTCCAGGGGGTTGTCGTAATAACGGCCCAAAATGTGAATGACAACCCCCGGGCGCTTCGCGCTGCCCCTTTGTTGAGTGGTTTTCACCCGTCGTGGAGCCGCGCGCGGCATGAGTGTCTCCTTTGAAAACGAGTTTGGAGTTCAAGCTTTAGCTTGGCCTAAAGTCGGAACAGCCTAAAGGCTGAACTCCAAGCTCCTTAGGCTCAGTTGTCCTAAGCTGAGTAAAACTCGTCTTCCGGATTGTAAACGATGCGGGCCGACGCTGTGCTAGAATTCGGGACATGCGAAAAACAGTTACCTTACTCACCACGACGGTAGTTGCCGTCCTGTTGTTGATTGCTCCAGCAGCCGAATGCCAGCAGTTATGGGCGCCCAAAGGGCCATCGAAGTATCTTCCGCCGCACAAACCGCACACGAAGCTAGCCGATCTTAAGGCTAAGCACAAAGGCAAGACCGACTGGCGCGAGGTGATCGTCGACGACGAGCATCTGCACAGCGCTTATGTCTTCTCGCCTCCCGGAACCCAGACGCCGCGTGCCCTGCATCCAGACACACGCGCGTGGTGGGTTGTCATGGAAGGCGAAGTCCGGTTTGATATCGAGGGCGTAGAGCCGTATGTCGCTCGCAAGGGCTCAATGGTGCAGGTTCCCTTCGCCAGGTTGTTCTCCTATGAGACAGTTGGCAACCAGCCTTCGTTGATTTTTGAAACTAACGTGGCAGGCGCGCGAACACTGTACGAGAATAAGACCGACGCGCCAAAGACAGCTGGCATCGACTGGGTGCCAGTTCTTTTCCGCCGCGAGTTAGGCCAGTTCGACAAGGGCAACAGGGTGCATGTGACTTTCGACGAACTAGCCAAGAAGCTGGACGCGGGTGAGGTGAAAGGTACGTTGCGCGTGGTGGAAGATGCGCGCGGCGCGGCTAATTTCATTTATGGCTATGAGAAGAACCTGCCTCCGATCGACCCGAAGAACCGAGGGCATTACCACCCCGAGTGCGCCGAGTACTGGCTGATCATGGCGGGACGGATTCGCTACCCTATTGAAGGCCAGGGCGTCGTGATCGCCGACGTGGGGGACGTCGTGTATGTGCCGAAGCACACCTTCCACGCACCGCGCTGGTACGGTCCCGGTCCATCGTGCCGCTTGGCAATGAACGGATATCCATACATCTCGCATTTGTTCGATCCGCAACCAGCGTCGAAATAGGCGCGACAGTGACAAGGAACGACAGTGATCCGGCGACGTGGCGAGACGGCGAAACGGCGCGATGCTCTATTCTCTTCGCCGTCTCGCCGTTTCACCGTATCTGTCGGGTTGGAGCTAGCAACGTGAGATGCGCAGTGCCTGCAATTTGGGTTGCTCTGACGGTGTCACAGGCCATCCGGCTCTCGGCGCAGGATTTTGCATCCCGTGTCTATCCGGTCTTGGAGAAGGCTCAATGCCGCGCCTGCCATAACGACAATGGCGTGGCATCGGCCACACGGGTGCAATTCCCTGGCGAAGGAGCTTCCAACGAGGAGATTGCACGATTTGGGTTGCGTTTGCGAGCCGTTGTCCATGCAGGACAGCCCGAGGCTTCATTGCTGTTTTTGAAGCCGACGAATCGCGTGACGCATGCAGGGGGCGAGCGAATCAGAAAGGGAAGTGAAGAAGAGAAGATCCTGCGTGCCTGGGTGGAACACCTGGCCGCACTACCGGAAGCAGCCGCCGCAGAGAGGCAAACCCACACCGGCAAATCGAGGATGGTGCTGAGGCGCTTGACACACAGCCAGTACAACCACACGGTTCGGGATCTTTTGGGTGAAGAGACGCGACCCGCGGACCAGTTCCCCAAGGAAGACTTCATTCATGGGTTCACGAACCAGGCCGATGGGCAGCCGGTTTCGCCGCTGCTTGCCGAAGCCTATGCCCGGGCCGCAGAAAGGCTGGCCCGCGCAGCTTTTCGTGGCGGCGACACGCGTAAGTTGGCGCCGTGCGTAGTGGAAGCTGCAGGCTGCCATACTGAGTTCATCCGGGCTTTTGGCAAGAGAGCCTTTCGCCGACCGCTCGATAAGATTGAAGTGGCGCGTTATGAGGCCTTGTTCAGGCAGGAGAAGGACTTCCTGAGCGGGGCGCAGGTCGTCGTCGAAACAATGCTGCAATCGCCGCACTTCCTGTTTCACCTCGCCACCGGGGCGCACGGCGCGGCCAGCCGGCTGTCCTATTTTCTCTGGGACACCATGCCGGACGAAGCGCTGTTCAGGGCTGCAGAGAGGGGCGAGTTGAACACTCCAGCCGGCGTCGAGAAACAGGTCAGCCGGATGCTTCAGGATTCGCGGGCCCAGGATGCGCTCGATGAGTTTCTGGCGCAATGGATGCGCTTCGACCGGCTGAGGAACGCTATTCGCGACCGGCGTTTGTTTCCAGAGTTCACGGCCGAGCTGGTCGCTGCAATGACGGAGGAAACCCGCCGGCTTTTTCGTTCGCTAGTGTGGGAGGACCGTGACTTCCGTGAGTTCTTCACGGCGCGTTATGCGTACTTGTCTCCGGAGCTGGCGAAACTGTATGGTGTGCCCGCGCCGCAAGAGCCTTGGGGCCGCGTGGAGTTTGGCGCTGATTCTGAGCGCGCCGGAGTTCTTGGCCAGGCTACCTTTCTGGCGTTGACCAGCAAGCCTGCAGAGACTTCGCCCACCGAGCGTGGGCTCTTCGTGCGCGAACACTTCTTGTGCCAGGTGGTGCCACCGCCACCGGCTGGCGTGAATACAACCTTGCCGCCGGTTACTGACGAAAAGCCGGCGACGACACGGGAGCGGCTGCAAATCCATCTCTCTAATCAGGCCTGTTCAGGCTGCCATTCCCTCGTAGATACGATTGGCTTCGGCTTCGAAAAGTTCGACGCCGTCGGCAGGTATCGGGAGAAGCAGTTGGTCACGATTTTCCCCACTTATGACGAGACCGCAACGAAGAGGAAGACGAAGCCGACCGAGTACAAGCTGGACATTGAAGCTGCAGGCGATGTGCTCGGCCTGAAGGACTCGACCTTCCGGTCGCCGCGGCAGCTGGGCGAGATCCTCGCGCGGGATCCGGGCTGCCAGAAGTGTGTGGTGAAGTTGCTGTTCCGCTGGGCCAACGGCAGGCCTGAGGAGCCGGATGACCAGCAACTGATTGATGCTGCCTTGGAGCGATATCGTGAGTCGGGGTTCAAGTTTCGTGAGTTGGTCGTTGCGACGGCGGTGTCGCGGACTAATCGGGATTCGGCAGGGCTGAGTCCGCGTTGAAGCGAAGGGGGTTTGGGAGTCCCCTCCTCGGGTGAGGAGGGGCGGGCTCAGACATAGCCTCAGTTTCTACATTCTGACCCGGCCGAAACTCCTTTGTCACCCTTGGCAAGGGGGACGCCGCGCTCTTTGCGGCAGGGGGTCCTGAGAATACCCAGGACCCCGCCTCATTCCGACCACGCCCGCCCTAGCCGGCGGTCAGCGCTCCCTCCTCATCTTGAGGAGAGGAGTTCTGGCTTCAGGGCCGATCGATTTTGGAGGTGAACACATGGCTGCTTTTCTTTCACGACGTACGTTCTTGAAGACTATGGGCTTGGCGGGAGCTGTCGTACGCATTGGATTGCCACCGCTGGCAGCGATGTTCAATTCCAACGGAACAGCCTATGCTGGCGGCGTGAAAACGCTCCCGAAGCGCTTTGTGCTTTGGTTTAACGGGAACGGGATTCCGGAAAAGTACTGGATTCCCCGCAAGACCGGAGCCGGGTTCGAGATCACGCCCTGTTTGAGCCCCCTGGCGCCATTCCGCGACGACATTCATGTGTTTACCGGACTAGACAGCCCGGCAGCGCGAGTCCCGCAGCCGGGAAACAGCCACTACCCCTCGATGAGCGCCCTAGTTTCGGGGCAACCTTTTACCGGGCGCGGCGCCGGTGGACGATCCATCGACCAGGTCATTGCGCGGAAGATTGGAGAGGAGACACGTTTCCGGTCGCTGCAGATAGGCGTTTCGCAAGAGTCTTTTGGCGAAAGCATTCAGCGCAACTTGAGCTGGGCGGACCGTGACCGGCCCTTGCCGCCGGAAATGCTGCCGCACCAGTTGTTCGACCGGTTGTTTGGTGTGAATGAACCCTCTTGGGTGAAGCGAAGAAAAAGCATTCTCGACTCCGTGCAGCAGGAGGCACGCGCGCTGAGATCCCAGCTTGAGAATGACGACCAGGCGCGACTCGACGAGTATCTGGGGTCCGTGCGAGAACTGGAGAAGTCGATTGCGAGCCTGCCGCCAGAGTATCGAACCGTAGTGGAACGTCCGGCAGAAGGCGGGGATCTGCGCGATTGGCCGCGAATTGCCAAGCTGCAGAGCGACCTCCTAGTGCATGCGCTGGCTTCCGGGCAAACGCTGGTAGCGTCGTACATGCTGACAAAGTGCCAGGGGCTGTCGCGTTTTCCGTGGCTCGGACTTACAGCGCAGCGGCATCACGAGTACACTCACGGGCAGGTGGAGACGCCCCGAGGCATGCGGATACTCCGCGACATTTGCCGCTGGCACGTAGAGGAGTTTGCCTACTTGGTCGGTCGGTTGAAAGCGACGCCGGAGGGCGATGGGTCGTTGCTCGACAACACCTGCCTGCTGTTTGTACATGAGCACGCTGAAGCCAATCCGCACAAGAACAATAACCTCGCCGTGATCGTGGCGGGGCACGCTTCTTCCCTGAAGACTGGGCTGCACACGAGGACGACAGGAACGCTGGGCGATTTGTACCTCACGCTGGCAGAGGAAGTCGTCGGCGCACGTGTCGGAAGTTTTCCGACGGCGGGTCGCAAGCTAGCAGAGGTTGTGTAGATAGCAGAGCCTCGACCATGGGCTCTTCCATCGTGGTCGGACCAGAACCAAAAGGAGCCAGGTCATTCCCGCGAAAGCGGGAATCCAGTGTCTCCGACGGACACTGGATTCCCGCTTCCCGGGAATGACGCAAAGGCTCCAAAGGCATAAAACCTCATGTCTTTCCTCTTAGCACTCCTCCTCACCTTTTCGCTCGCCGGCGCGCAAACTGTCAGGGATGCCCAGGGCAACATCATTGAGTTGGACCTGACTTCGACTTGGGCCACTGACGCTGATCTGGCGAAGGTGGCGCAGTTGCGCCATTTGCTGAAACTGGACCTTTCGCATACTCGAGTTACCGACGGCGGGCTGGAGCATCTGAAAAAACTCGACAACGTCGTCGAGCTGAACTGCTATTACGCTGAGCGCATCACCGAAGATGGAATCACCCACCTTCGTAGCTGGAAAAACCTCGAACATCTTAGCTTGAGAGGAACCAAGGTTACGAGCAAGGTGTTTGAGCACCTGTCCCATCTAACTGGGCTACGTAGCCTGGACCTGGGGTTTACGCAGATTGAAGACGAAGGCTTCGAACACCTTGCCAACTTGCCGCGGTTGAAAACCTTAGTCATCGGCGGAAACCGCTTGAACGGCTCCTGCTTGCCGCTGCTGAAGCAGTTTCGCTCTCTGTTGAATCTTGATGTGAGTGGTATCCAGCGCGTGGATTCAGGCCTGTGGGGCTTGGCGCTTACCGATGAAAACCTGGGACGAATTGGCCAGCTGCAACCTTTGCGGAGCTTGAGCCTGGCCGGGGCGACGCTGGCCGATCGTGGCGTCGACCGGCCTGGACATCCGGAAGCAGAGCGTGCCCAACTGCGAAACTTGTCTCATTTAGCGGGCTTGGTGAATCTGGAGCGGCTGGACTTGACGCGTCAGCCGGTAACCGCGGAGGCACTCGCTGGACTGGCTGGACTGCCGCGGCTACAGGAACTTCGGCTGGGTTTAGCAAGCAAGCTGGGCGATTCGGCCGTGCCGAGCTTGCTGTCTTTGACGGCGCTGCGAAAACTTTATCTCACCGGAGCAAAGCTGGCGCCTGAATCGGTGGAAAAACTGAAGCCGCTGCTCGCGTTTCGGGGTACTGCAACGGTGGCGACTCCCGATTGGCTGGTCGCTGAATGGACGCTTGCGATGGGCGGACGCGTCCGGCTGGCCGGACAAGAAAGCTACATCGCCGATATTGCCCAGCTTCCAGTCGATAATCTCCAACTCGAATCTCTCGACTGGGTGGGTGTGAATGCCGATCCACCGGATCTGGAACGCCTCACGTCGCTGCGCTTTCTCAAGGAACTGCATCTGCCCGGCCCCTTTTGGAATCGCAACGCCGATAGTGGACGGGACGGCAGCAAGGACCTCCGTTTCGTCTCGTCTATTCCGACTTTTGAGGTCCTCACTTTTAGCGACCACTTTCTCGACCGCGTTCGCTTCAAGGATGAAGGGCTGAGTGAGATTGCGGGACTGACGAAACTCCGGGAACTGGTACTGCACCAGTCGGACGTCACCGGGCAGACGTTGGCGCCCTTCCGCAAGCTGGAAGCGCTGGATGTAACGCTTTGCCCGCTTGATGACAAGGGCCTGCGAAGCCTGGCTGGCGCGACCAACCTCCGCCGTCTGGCACTAGGCGACACGTTAGTCACAGATGCCTCCATGCGAATCGTGGGCCAGTTCTCGAATTTAGAGGAGCTCGACCTGCATGGCACGGCCATCACTGATGCCGGCCTTCTGCACCTTAAAGGTCTGAAGCTCCTCAAGAAGCTCAACCTGATGGGCTGCGCTGTCACAGACGCGACAGCATCAGTTCTGGCTAACCTGAACCATCTGGAACAGGTCAACCTCTATCGCACCAAGATCGGCAACCCTGGCCTGGAGCGATTGCAAGTTTTGAAGCAACTGGCAGCGATCGACTTGCGCTATTCCCGCGTGACAAAGGACGGCTTTGATGGCCTGCGTGCTGCACTGCCCGCCGCGCACGTTCTCTTTGCCGAACAATCTGCGCGACCGCGGTTGGGCGACGACCTCTTCCGCCCCTCAGCGGAGGGCGTGCTGACCCTGGCTGGTGCGGCCGTTACCGATTCAAGTCTGGAAAGACTCAGCTCTTTTCCGCAACTTCGCAAGCTGAATCTTGAAGCCACTGAGATCGGCGACGCCGGTGTCCGGCATCTGGCCCGGCTTGCGGCGTTGGTTGCGCTGAATCTCAACAATACGCAGATTACCGACGCCGCGCTGGCGCACCTGTCCGACTTGCGCGCTTTGCGCAAGCTCAGCCTCGCTAACACCTACATTGAAGGCGCTGGGCTTGTTGCGTTGAAGGAGCTGGCGGGACTCGAAGAACTGGATCTGCACGGCTCTCCCGTCAGGAACTCGGCTCTCGAGCATCTGGCCAGGATGCGTAGCCTGCGACGGCTGTCGCTGGCAGCGACGGAGATTTCTGACGGCGCGCCGCTTCAGTTGCTGACGCAGCTCGAGTCTTTGGATCTAGCCGCAACCGACCTGACTGACGCGGGGCTTGAGCCGCTGAAGGCTCTCAGGAATCTCAGGACGCTCATTCTTCGCGACGCTCGCTTCACGGACAAGGGTCTGGCCTATCTGGCAAATTTGAAAACACTCGAGAGTCTCGATCTGATCCGCACGCGCATCTCCGATCAGGGCTTGGCGCACCTGAGCGCATTGACGAGTCTCACGAGACTGGCTGTGGACTATGGTGAGATCACTGATGCCGGCCTCGAGCATCTCGCGCCATTGATCGGGCTAACCGACCTCAGTCTCGACAGCACGCACGTCACCGACGCGTCTGTCGCTAACCTGCGCCAGTATCCACGCTTGAAGAGCCTCAACCTTTACCACACCCTGGTGACGGAAAAGGGGCATGCAACGCTGAAGGCCGCTCTGCCCAGTACCAAAATCATCTGGGAAGCCGAGGCCAGCCTGCCCAATCGCCGACGAAGCTAGGCCTGGGAGCGCGGGCGTCCCGCCCCTATTAGCAAGCAACTTATTTTGCGGAGCTTTTCTCTGAGAGTTGGTTCTCCAGATCGAGCACGCGCGTCGCCAAGCGCGCATCGCCGACTTTCTCAGCCACTGACGCAAAGGAAGCCGTCGCTCCGCGCCAGCGCAGCTGCTCGACATCGCTGAACAGCGGCGCATCGATTCGCAGCGTCGCGAGCTTCTTAAAGAGCAGCGCGCTAGCGACGTTGTCGTTCAGAATCTCAAAAGGGAAGTCTTCGAGCCGGCCGTAACGGTTAATGAGTCGGGCGGCCGTCTTGGGCCCGCAGCCCGCGATTCCCGGATAGCCATCGGCAGCGTCACCGACCAAGGCGAGGTAGTCCGGGATGCACGGCGGCGCAACACCATACTTGGCACGGACACCGTTTGCATCGCGGATCAGGCCGCTTCGCCGGTCCACTTGCACCACGCGCTCTCCCACGACGCATTGCGCGAGATCCTTGTCCGGAGTCCAGATGCACACCTTCTGCACTCGCTCATCGTGGGCCGCAATGTGAGCCGCGGAAGCGAGCGCATCGTCGGCTTCGAGCTCGATCATCGGCCACACGGCCACGCCCATCGCGGCAAGCGCCTCCTCGAGCGGGAGGAACTGAGCGTGCAGGACCGGCTCGATGCCTTCGCCGGTCTTGTACTCCGGCCAGAGATCATTGCGGAACGACTCGATGACGTGGTCAGTCGCGACTCCGATGTGGGTCGCTCCGCCCTCGAGCATCTGCACAACCGTGTGAAGCACACCCGCAACCGCGCCGAACGGGGGATCGGTCTTCCTGGCGCGCCGGATTCCGTAAAAGTGACGAAAGAGCTCATAGGTGCCGTCGATGAGGTGAACGATCATTCGCGCCAGTCATTCGAGGGTTGAAACAACAATTCTGGACGTCAATAGGCGCCTCAGTCATTGCAAGCAGCAGATCAGCACGTTCCATAAGTGCAGGGTGCGAGCGGGGAAGCGCCGATCTCAGGCGTCGACCAGGACCTTGAATCCGCCGTAGACCATGCGCTTCATGTCAAAAGGCATCGGCTTGTCCTCCATGCCTGCTCCCAGGCGCGGGTCCTTCATCACTTTCGCGTTGACGCGGTCGCGATGCGCGCGCGACTTGAACACGATGTAGGCGAAGACCACGGTCTCGGCGGGCTTGAGCTTGATCATTCGCGAAAACGGGACACTCCATTTGGTTTTCTTGAGGTCGTCACCGGCGCATTCCTTGTAGTCGAGTGCGCCGTGCTCCCGCCAAATTTTTCCCGCCTTCTGAGCCATCCGCCGGTAGACCTGCGGATTTTTCTTCGGTACCGGCAGCACGTAACCATCAACGTAGCGCATGAATCCTCCTGAGTGGCTAATTTCGAGTCTTCATCGTTTCATTTCCCTTCGAACTATTCTTTCGCTGAAACCACGACCGTCACGTGGTGATGCTCTCGCTGCACGAGGTGC
Organism: Acidobacteriota bacterium; assembly: GCA_022616615.1. Taxonomy (GTDB): domain Bacteria; phylum Acidobacteriota; class Terriglobia; order Versatilivoradales; family Versatilivoraceae; genus VFZK01. The sequence goes on along the minus strand of JAKEER010000114.1, from coordinate 17,691 downwards.
GGTCGACCGCTCGGCTCCGGACGAGCAGCCCACGCAACCTGCGGGTAGTTTCTGCCTGTCCATGATTCTTGCGAGGCCTACGGAGCTGAACGGTGCTGAACAGACTGGATCAGTCGTGCTGCATCGACCCGGTCAGCCGCCCGTTGGGCGCACGCTTCTCACGTCACTGTGTTGAGGCAAACTCTGCCGGCGCTGGCGACCTCGAGCGCCGGCAGAAAATGTCTTGCTACTTGGCCTGACCCATCTGCGCACACTGCTTTTTCATCTCGGCTTCCATCTGTTCAGGGGTGGGTTCCGACTTGTGGGTAGCGAGCATCCACTTGTTTCCTTCCGGATCGACAAGCGTGGCTGTGCGATCGCCCCAGAACATGTCGGTTGGCGGCTGAAGCAACGTTGCGCCCGCATTGGCGGCCTGCGTGGCCGACTTGTCTACATCTTCCACATAGAGATAGAGGGTGGCTGGAGTGTTGCCGAGGGTCTTGGCGCTGGAAGCCTGCCACGCCTGGTTTTCCGGGCCCAGCATGAGAGCGGAGTCTCGCAACTTCAACTCCGCGTGGATGGGCTTTCCGTCCGGACCTGGCATGACACCACGCCCTTCAAAGCCAAAGGCCTTTTGGCAGAATTCGTAGGCCTTTTCGACGTCCGTCACCGTAAGCATGGCCGTAACGGCGCCGTAGTTATTTCGGTTCAAGGGATCGATTTGACTCTTGGTTGCCTGACTCATGACTTCCTCCTCTAGATTGGGTTGGAATGTAAGACAGAGAAAAAGAGCGCCAGGGATCTAACTGCCTCTGGCGTTTGACCCAACGGGCGGGTCGCCAACGAAAACCTCAGGCCCGTCACCACCTCCTCACTATAATCAAATATGCTCCCGGACAGCAACGCGGCTATCGACGGACTCTATCGCTCAGATTGAAGCGGGATCGTCGCCTGAAATATTTTTCTCGTCCCAAACGTACTTCGCGCTTCTCGAACCGGGACTCCGGCACAGTAGGGTGCGTTGCGCTTTCCAACGCACCATTGGGATCGGCAGCAGCTACAGTGCTGAACTTCGAAAACATCTTTTCAGGTTTGCGGCTAGCGCTTAGTTGCATCGTGCACTCGTTTTCTGTCGACTTCCTAGCCGCCGGCAATGGCGCCTACGATGAAAAAGGGCTCCACCCCCGACGCGACCGCGTCGGGCAGTGGGGCGTCTGGCGGCTCATGGGATATATCCTCCTCGCAGGCGAAGAACCTCACGAACGCTCGACGTTGTTGAGTGAGGTGGTCGCGGATCGTCCCGCGCAGCATCGGATAGTGGACCTCGAGCGCGTCAAGGACCGAGCGCTGCGTGACCGGGCCCTCGACGTCGAGCCCCACCTCGCCGTCAATGCGCGCCAGCGTCCGCAGATGTGCCGGGAGTATGACTCGGATCATGGCAGCGTCTGGACCTCCACGGACACCACGGGCGGAAGATCTCGGACAATGGGAGCCCAGTTGTCTCCGGCGTCGGCCGACGCGTATACCTGCCCGCCGGTGGTGCCGAAATATACGCCGCACGAATCGAGCGAGTCAACGGCCATCGCGTCGCGCAACACGTTGACGTAACAGTCGCGTTGCGGCAGACCTTTCGTGAGCGCCTCCCACTCGTTTCCACCCGTCCGGCTGCGGTATACGCGCAGCTTTCCGTCGGGTGGATAGTGCTCCGAGTCGCTCTTGATCGGGACGACGTAGATGGTGTTCGGCTCGTGCGCGTGAACGTCGATCGGAAACCCGAAGTCGCTCGGCAAGTTTCCGCTGACCTCTTGCCACGACTCGCCGGCGTCGTCGCTGCGCATGACGTCCCAGTGCTTCTGCATGAACAGCACGTCCGGACGCGAACGGGGCATCGCAATGCGGTGAACGCAGTGGCCGACCTCGGCATTCGGGTCGGGGATGTATTCGGACTTCAGTCCACGGTTGATCGGTCGCCATGTCTTGCCAGCGTCGTCGGACCGGAAGGCGCCCGCAGACGAGATAGCGATGAAGATCCGTCCGGGATTGCTCGGATCCAGAAGGATCGTGTGCAGGCACATTCCACCGGCGCCTGGCTGCCATTTAGGCCCTGTGCCGTGACCGCGCAGTCCGGCCAGTTCCTGCCACGTCTGGCCGCCGTCGGTCGAGCGAAACAGGGCGGCGTCTTCCACCCCGGCGTAAACGGTATCCGGATCGGTCGGCGATGGTTCCAGATGCCAGACTCGTTTGAACTCCCAAGGGTGCTGCGTGCCGTCGTACCACTGGTGCGTGGTGAGTGGTTTGCCGGTCTCGGGAGATGTGTCGTAAACGAACCTGTTGCTGTCGCCCTTGGGCGTACCGTCTGGGGTGGCGGCCGGTTCGCCCGGGGGTGTTCCGGGTTGGTGCCATGTTTTGCCGCCGTCTTCTGAGCGCTGAATGATCTGCCCGAACCAGCCGCTGGACTGCGACGCATACAGCCGATTAGGCTGGGCAGGCGAGCCCTTTAGATGGTAAATCTCCCAGCCCCCAAAGTGGGGGCCACTGACATCCCACTGCTCGCGCTTGCCGTCCGATGTCAGGACGAACGCGCCCTTCCGTGTACCCACCAGTACTCGTACTTTGCTCATTCCTTACTCCTTTTTGAGTTTTTGGAGATGCCGCTCGCCACGAGCGAGCAGCCAGACTAAATCGCGAGATTATTTTTCAAACGTTACTTAACGACGCTCCAAGCTACTTCATCCGGCGGTAGTTTGCCGTCATGAATCTGTGCCACGTTCCGTCGTCGCCAAGAACGTTGGAACTTAGGACGCGATGGTCGTCATTCTTGATCTCGATCACATCCTTATACTTCGCCATCTTCCCCTCGGCTGTGAAGCTCGGGCCCTCGGTATCCAGCGTGAGCAGGTTGCCTGCTGAATCCAATTCACCTTCGTAAACCCACAGGTTTGTCATCATCGATCCGATAAACGTGCCCACGTAGCGCTTCTTCACCGGATCGTAACCGAGCGTGATCATCATCGTTGCGGTTCCGCCGCCAGGCATCTCGCCCCGTCCCTCGCACAATACCCAGACGCCGCCGAACGAACGCACGCTTTCCGTCCCTCGGCACTTCTCCGGCGGCTTGCCCGGCTCCATTGTCGCCTCGGTCTCGTAGGTCCACTCTCCAACAAGCTTCTGCAGCCACTGGTGTTCTTTTTGGGGTTCTAACTTCATCGCTGTCTCCTTTTCTATTGTAAAAGGCCGCCGCGCTTTTGAACACGGAGGCTAAACTATTAATAGATGCAGAAGTAGCCGGACACTGTGAGGGGCCCTAATCAGCGCCCCTCACCCCCGATCCCCTCTCCCCGAGCGGGGCGAGGGGAGAGGACAAGCAAAGGTCGTGTCCTCCAACCACTGCTCGGACTAATATGTGCAAATGCAGATTTACCGGCTCACGCACGCGCCGCAGCTTTTGCGTCCTTGCCTTTGGTCACCAGCTTCTTGGTTGCAAACATGATCAGGCACCCAACAAGCCAACCCACCAGGGGTCCGATGGTCGTTCCCAGTACCAGATGGGCTCCCACATGAAGCCAGGTCTTACCGTCGTTGCCGAAGCTGTACTCTGGCACGCTGAAGATATTGTCATGGCCAGTGAAGATCGCTAAGACGATTGCCGGAACGATGACCGCCTGTGCCGCCAAGCTCTGGAGGACGAAGATCGGGAGGAGGTGTTTATAGCTGCCGAAACCGCTGGTGTGGACTCGGATCGAGAAGTACAAGACTCCGATCCAAATCACAGCTGTGATGCTGAGCCACTTCGCGGTCGAATTCGGAACGCCACCCAAAGACAGCGCCAGCCGGGCAATCCCGACCACCAGAATCAAACCGAGAAACGGTTTGGAAAAGGCAACATACTCAGATAGACGTTTGCCAAAGATAGTCATGGGGTTCTCCTAAGATATGGTTTCAGGTTCGGGAACAATCGTCCGGCGGTCTCGCTCGGCTGATGCTACGACTACAGCTTCGCGGGACCGAAGTCCGCCGGATCGAACAGCGGACGAATCTCCATCTCGAATTCCGGGATACCCGCTTTGACGTGGACCTCCACGACGCGGTTGGCCAATTCGATCGCCTCTTCCTTCGACTTCGCCTGGAGGATCGCGTAGCCGCCGATCAGCTCCTTCGTCTCAGCGAAGGGTCCATCGATCACGGTGCGCTTCCCGCTGGAGTACTTGATGCGTGTGCCCTTCGAACTCGGTTGGAGCCCGTCGGACGCGAGCAACACCCCGGCCTTCATCATCTCCTCCGTCAGCTTCCCCATCCCGGCCATCAGCTCCGGGCTCAGGGGAATGCCGGCCTCGTAGTCCTTGGTGGCCTTGATCATCATCATGTATCGCATTGTCGTGTCTCCTTACTGTTTTCGGCTTCTTTCCAACAGTTCGTCAAGACGCTCATACGATTCATTGACGCCCGTTTCCATGGGAGTCTGGAGCTCAACGAGATCGAGCCTTTTGAGGCCTGTGCTGGATTATCGTTGCGCATACGCTTGCTTTAGAGTTTCTATGTCAATCTTCTTCATTTTAAGCATGGCTTCCATGACTCTTTTCGATTTCTGAGGATCGGGGTCATTCAGCATCTCGCCCAAGATAGTGGGGATGATCTGCCACGACAAACCATATTTGTCTTTCAGCCAGCCGCATGGCCCTTCTTCTCCACCTCCAGAGAGCTTTTCCCAAAACTGGTCTGCTTCTTGCTGCGTTTTGCAGTCCACGGAGAACGATATGGCCTCAGTGAATTTGAATTGGGGCCCAGCGTTTAACGCTATGAATTCTTGTCCATCGAGTTGAAATGTCGCGGTCATTATCGTTCCCTTCGGCCCAGGCCCTGCTTCTCCATAGCGAGTAATCGTCACGATCTTCGAGTTTTTGAAAATCGAGACGTAAAAATTTGCTGCTTCCTCGGCTTGGGTATCGAACCACAAAAACGGAGTAATCTTTTGCATATAAGCCTCCTCTCAGTTATTTTTTTTCTGCAGGGTCGATTAGCTGGGGCATTGTGACCTTATGATACACCCCATGAAACGCATACTCGTGCCATCTTTAAGGGAACCCGCACTGTGTCATTCCGGCGTCAACCTTGCTTTGCTGCGCTGGGATCCATGCAGATGATTTCCCAAATGTGGCCATCTAAGTCCTGAAACCCATGTCCATACATAAAACCGTGGTCTTGCGGTTCATTGTAAGTTTTTCCGCCGGCGGCGACGGCCTTGCGGACCATTTCATCGACTTTCTTTCGGCTCTCGGAAGATAAACACACAAGCACTTCCGTGCTTTTGGTCGCATCGCAAATTTCGTTGGGAGTAAAAGTCTTGAACTTGGTTTCGGTCAATAGCATGACGAAAATGTCTTCGGCCACAATCATGCAAGTGGCGGTCTCGTCAGTAAATTGGGGATTAAAATTGAAGCCCAGTTTGGTAAAGAACTCCACGGATTTATTGAGGTTTTTTACGGGTAGATTCACAAAAATTTTGGTCGCCATGTTTTCTCCTCTTTTTTGGTTTAGGGCTGCGAGCACGGAAAGTCTGGATTCCCGCCGCCGGCTTTTCCCGGCTTACTATCCGCCGGGATGACATTCTTTCGCGGGAACGACAACAATGCGTAGAGTGCGCTGCATTTTGGCGGACCGATGTTCGACCCACGCTCTACCACATAGTTGAACGAGACCCCGCGAAATCGACACGTTGAGTGACTTTTTTCGCCCAGAGTCAGGCAGAATGGGGCCTCCTGGATGCCCGACTCCGGCCCCACTACTTCTTCGCCTCCAGTTGCGCGCGCAGGCGCTCCTCCTGCTCCCTGAGGTCGGGGGTGAACGCGGGACCGAAGTCCTCCGCCTCGAACACCTGTCGAATCTCGATCTCGGCCTCCGTGCCGGTGGGATTGGGGCAGCGCTTGACCCATTCGATCGCCTCTTCCTTCGAATTCACTTTCCACAGCCAGAATCCTGCGATCAGCTCCTTCGTCTCGGCGAAGGGCCCGTCGATCACGGTCCGCTTCGCTCCCGAGAACCGGACGCGCGCGCCTTTCGAGCTCGGATGGAGTCCCTCGCCCGCGAGCAACACGCCGGCTTTCACCAGCTCTTCGTTGTACTTCCCCATCTCCGTCAGGAGCTTCTCGTCCGGAAGAGCGCCTGCCTCTGTGTTCTTGTCCGCTTTAACCAGCACCATGAATCGCATCGTCGTGCCTCCTGTCTTAGGTTGTCTTCTTGCTATCCTTGCTTTTGGAGCTCGGTATCCCTCGCCCAAAGTCCACCCGCTACGGACGCTACTCTCCCGGCAGGCCGGCAACCTCCGTCACCAGCCGGATTTCGACGGTGCCGATCCGCGCTCCCGGAATCCGTGCGGCGATGCCGATCGCCTCGTCGAGATTCTTGGCCTCGATAAGGAAGTAGCCGCCCAGCTGTTCGCGCGTCTCCGCGAACGGCCCATCAGTCACAATCGGTTTACCGTCGCGAACCCGAACGCAGGTCGTTTCTGAAGTCGGGTGCAACGGCGCGGCGCCAAGATAGTGCCCGCTCGCGTGAAGCTGTTGCGCGAGTTGCACAGACTCCTGAAGCATGCCCTGCCGCTCCGTCTCGGCGCGCTTGCGGAAGGATTCTTCGTCGTGATGAACCAGCAACATGTATTTCATGTGTTCAGCTCCGTCAGTAAGTCGAACAGCGAGTGCGCGAATCGACACTCCGCCAGAAAATTATTTAGGCGCTTGTATATGCTGCCGGACGCAACCGTGGCTGTGCAATATGACACAGTTTATCGCTCCGATTGGGCCAGCAGAGTCGCCACTCTGATTTGGTTTATCGGTGAGTTCGCGGTGGCCGAAGTCGTCAGCCACCACGAGGCGCAGGACGTCCAACCCGTGTTTTTCTCCTTGGGCTTCCAAGTATCTTTTGATGGGTTTGATGTTGCTGGAGGTAGTCATCCGGTTCATGCATCGATCCGAGGTACTCGGCGCAACGGCCCAGGGCTCCGGCCGCTCCTGAATCCATCCCCATCTTGAGGATCGTCAGCGTAACGAGCGCTTCATGGCCCGAGCAGTCTCGAATCGATAGGTGTGGGAAGCAAACGTGCCTAAGCCCAATCAGTTGCAACTAGCTGGATTTATCCCTTTTTCCATGCCTGGCCTCGTTCTCCGCGACACGCGCCTTGACGAGCTTCGTCACGAGCGTGGCAGGAAGCGGCTTGCTGGCCGGAAAGCGGATGGAGGCCTTGTTGAGCTCGTAGTCCTTGAGCTCGGCGGCGTGCGCACGCAACACCTTCGGGCTCATGATGTAGAAACCGCAGTGGCCCTCGAAAGCCGCGAAGGCCACCAGCATTCCTTGATGTTTGAAGGTTGGGATCTGGTAGCTGATGACCTCAGTAGCCTTGGGCGCGGCGGCCTGGATCGTCTTGCGAAGCTTTGCGAGCGCGGCCCGCGCATCTTCCGGGATCGCCGCGAGGTAGTCGTCTACAGTCTCTGCTCGTGCGCTCCTCTTGCCGTCGCTTGATGTGACTTTCTTCATGGCATCATCCTCTCATTATCATTTTAGGCTTTCGGCATGCTTGTCGAAGGATTCGTTCCAGCCGATTCTTTGCATTGGGCGTAGCAACGCTTTCTGCGGCAGGATACTCTCAGGATTTCACCATTCGGCGAGCGGCAGACACTAACCCGTCGGCAGGCCCGCGACCTCGATCACCGGCCGGATTTCGACGGTACCCTTGCGTGCCATTGGAATCCGAGAGGCAATGCCCATCGCCTCGTCGAGATTCTGTGCCTCGATGAGGAAGTAGCCGCCCAGCTGTTCGCGCGTCTCCGCGAACGGCCCATCGGTCACGAGCCGTTTGCCGTCGCGCACCCGGATACTGGTCGCTGTCGACGTTGGGTGCAGCGGGGCAGCGGCCAGATATTGCCCGCTCGCATGGATCTCCTGCGCGAGCTGCGCGGACTCCACGTAACACTCCTGCCGCTCGGTTTCGCCCAAGGCCTGCTCGTCCAGGTAAATCAGCAACATATATCTCATTTGTTTGGCCTCCCTCAGTAGGTCGAACAGCGAGGGCCCGAATCGACACTCAGCCGGAAATTATTTATAGTTGGGTATGCTCGCGGACGCAAGCGTCGCTATTGACACGGTTTATCGCTCCGACTGGGGCAGGATCGTCGCCACCTTGATTCGGCTCATCGGCGACTTCGATGTGGCCGAAGAGGCGGCGCAGGAAGCCTTTGCCGCCGCTGTGGACCAGTGGCGGGTCTCCGGCGTCCCTGACTTCCCACGCGCATGGATCATCCAGACAGCTCGGCATAAGGCCCTTGACCGCATCCGGCGCCGGACGCGGTTCGAGGAAAAACTTGAATTATACGCCGCATCCGGGTTGATCCCGACCATCGAAGAGCCGGATTACGACACCAGCGAAATCCCGGATGATCGCCTTCGGTTGATCTTTACCTGCTGCCACCCAGCGCTTGCGTTCGAGGCTCAGGTTCCGCTAACGCTCCGGATGCTGGGCGGCCTCGAGACGGACGAGATCGCGCGCGCGTTTCTCGTGCCTACCGCGTCGATGGCGCAACGGCTGGTGCGCGCGAAGCGGAAGATTCGCGACGCGGGCATTCCCTATACGGTGCCCGACACCAACGATATGCCAGCGCGGCTGGACGCGGTGCTGACGGTGATCTATCTCGTCTTTAACGAAGGATACGCGGCGACTCGAGGCGAGCGGCTGGTCAGGGCTGATCTCTGCGGCGAGGCCATCCGTCTTGGTCGCCTGGTGAGGATGTTGATGGCGCCGCAACCGCCAACAGAAGCGACGGGTCTGGTCGCTCTCATGCTGCTTCACGATTCACGGCGTGAGGCCCGTCTCGACGAGGCGGGCGATTTGGTTCTCCTTGAAGAGCAGGATCGCAGCCGCTGGGATCAACAGCAGATCGCCGAAGCCCTGCCGCTGGTCGGGGAGGCGCTTCGCGGCGAACCCGGTCCCTTCACGCTGCAGGCGGCGATCGCGGCCCTGCATTGCCAGGCAGCCCGTGCCGAAGACACGGACTGGCCACAGATCGTCCGGCTCTACAATCTTCTCGAACGCCTGCAGCCCTCTCCCGTTGTGTCGCTGAACCGCGCGGTCGCAGTCGCGATGGTGGACGGCCCTCAGGCGGCGCTGGCGCTCATCGATGCGCTCGCCGCTACTGGCGATCTCGACGGCTATCACCTGCTGCATGCTGCGCGCGCCGATCTGCTGCGCCGTGTCGGCTCCTCTGCTGAAGCGGCGAGGAGCTACGCGCGAGCGTTGGCATTGGCCACCAATGAGAGCGAGCGCCGATTTCTTGAGCGGCGGCTGCGCGAGGTTCAGCCGCCGGCAGTGTGATTTTGCATCCGTTTCCCCCGTCTGAAGGAGATTAGAACGAGACCCGTGGGCGTGGAGAAAGATTGGGAGCTGATCAGACCGCTTCACCTCGCGATGGATGGGAGAGAGCTCGCGTCAACTGCATCGATGAGGCACTGTTTGCTTTGAGATTCGGGACTGCTCCATTCACTGCCTGGAGTGCGACGCATAGAGTCATCCCGAAGGACAGACTCTGGACTTCAATGGATGAAGCCGTGAATGATTCCTGCAGTGCTTGTTCCAATATAGCCTGGAATGATCGGCCCGGATCTGAATGCCACTGCGGACCAGCAACGTGAGAAATAGGAAATTAATGTAATGGTTAAGGCGCAACCCGAGCGGGAAACCGGGGTAAGCAGCGGGGTGAACCATGGGGTGGAGATCCTTTCTTTGGTTTGTCAGGTTTTCTCGGCGGGCTGCGACCGGGTGCGTTTGGCCGACCTCTGCTCTTGGGTGCTCCATGAGGTCTCGGTCGGATATGTGATCGTGGTGCCGCGGACTTTAGCAAAGGGCGTAAGAGCGTGAAGCTGGCGGCGAGTTGGACTCATGATGTCCTCCGTGCGGATTCCACGAACCAGCAAGGCATCTGCGATGAGCGAACGGTGGCAACGCCAGGGTACTACTTCGGCGCACATCAATGCGATCCGGTCCTGGTTCGCCAACTGGATCAATTCTTCGAGGCTCTGTTCAAACTCCGGCGTTTGCATGTGATCTGCATAACCTCGAAAGGAGGCATTTCGCCAGCCCGCGTTGAGCGAATCGGGCCGAGCATGACGCAGCCCGCCTAGTCCCGGCATGTGAACGTATCCTAGGCCGGCTTTCTTCAAAGAGCCTGGCAGCGAAGCTTTGTTGAACTGTGGGTTGTGCCGGGAGCGCGGCACCGTCCGCACATCGACGACTCGAGATACGGCATGTGCCTGAAGCAGACTGATGAATTCCTCGATCGTGCGTGTGGAATGCCCAATCGTCAGTATGATCGGAGAAGGTTCTGCTCTTGGCATTTCTTTTCTTCCAACACCAGCCATCTTCCTGATACCGCCACGCGGACAACTTGGTAGACGGCCGCATTGGGGGGTATTCTAAATCTAGAATCAGGGTCACCAGGAATGACGCTTTTCCTTCTCGCGGGTCTTAAGAGGCGATTAGAGCGCTGGCGGAAGGCGCCTCTATGGGGCGGGAGAAATAATATCCCTGGCCATATTCGCAGCCGAGAGCCTGGAGTTGCAACTTCTGATCGGCGGTTTCAACACCTTCAGCAATCACATCCAAATTCAGATTATGAGCCAGCGAGATGATCGTGCGCACAATCTCTGAGTTCTCTCCGTTCGCGCCCATCCGGCTGACAAACGAACGATCCACCTTGAGGGTATGAACAGGGAGACGATAAAGGTAACTCAGCGAGGAGTAGCCAGTGCCGAAATCGTCGATCCCCAATTGAATCCCCATCTTTCTCAGTCTCTGGAGCAATTCGATAGCTGACTCCAGGCTGTCCATAAACGAACTTTCTGTGATCTCGAGTTTCAGATGGCTGGCTCGCAAGCCGGTCATCTGGAGCGTTTGTTCGATCTCTTCGATGAGTCCAGGTTGTGCCAATTGTTTGCCGGAAAGATTCACACTCATGATTGCGGGAGCTCGGTCTCCGAACTGGCACTGCCACGCTTTCATTTGGCCACAAGCCTCACGGAGAACCGTAGCGCCGATGGCAAGGATCATTTTGGTCTCTTCCGCGATTGGGATGAAGTCCCCCGGGCTCACAATGCCGCGATCCGGATGCTGCCAGCGCACCAGCGCTTCGAATCCATGAATGTTTCCTGTGGCGAGTGAGATGATCGGTTGATAAGCGATGCGAAATTCAGCGCGCTCGATAGCCTTGCGCAGATCGGTCTCGAGATGCATACGTGCAACAGCGCGATCCCGCATCGCCGGGTCGAACAACTCATAGCTGTTCCCGCCGAAAGCTTTGGCCCGATACAGTGCTGTGTGCGCATCTCGCAGGAGATCTTCGGGCCGTTCATATCCGGTGGCGCTGACAGCAATCCCAAAAGTTGCCGAAGTGAACACCTCCTGTCCGTTTACACTGAACGGCAAGGCCAGTTCTTTTTGAAGTCGCTCGGCAACACGTGTAGCGTCGCTGACATGTCTTATGTCGTCAAGGAGGATGGTGAACTCGTCGCCTCCCAAACGAGCCACCGTGTAGCCTTCTCCGTGGCGGGCAATAGCGTCCGTCGAGCGCAGGCAGGACTCGAGTCGCTGAGCAATCTCGATCAGCAATTGGTCTCCAACGAGGTGGCCCAAGCTGTCATTGATCACCTTGAAGCGGTCAAGATTCAGATAGAAGAGCGCAAAGAGATAGTCTTTGCGGCGTCTGGCGCGTTTGATTGCTCGGTCGAGTAGATCCACGAAAAGCAGTCGATTGGGCAAGCCAGTCAGGGGATCGGCCACCTTGCCTTCGGTGACGTCCGTTTGGGACCCGGCCATGCGCGCTGGGGTGCCGCCAGCATCCCGAACGGCTAATCCGCGGCTGAGCACCCAGCGATAACTTCCATCCTGGTGCAAAATGCGGTGCTCGCTCTCGTAGTGCGAGTTCCTTCCTTCCAGATGGGCGGCAATAGCGCGCTTCACGCGTTCCAAATCGTCGGGATGAACTCGCTTGAACCACTCGTCCGGGTTGGAGCTGACCTCAGACTCCGCGCAGCCGAGCATTGTTTTCCAGCGAGTCGAAAGGTAGATGGTGTTCGTCTTCAAGTTCCAGTCCCACAGGCCATCGTTGGCACCATTCATGGCCAGGGCATATCGTTCCTCGCTCTCCCGAAGCGCCTCCACGGCTCCTTTGTGTGATAACTGGGTCTGGATGCGGGCGAGAGCGACTGGAAAATCGATCGGCTTGGTCACATAGTCGTTGGCACCAAAACGCAGGGCTTCGACGATATCGCTGCTCTGTGTCTTGGCCGTCACCATGATAACGGGCAGCTCGGTCGGTGAATGGCTGCCTCGAAGAATTTTGAGCAAGTCGAGTCCGCTAATTCCAGGCATTTCAATATCCAGCAGAACGAGATCGAACGCTCGCTGGCCTATCCAGTGCAGAGCCGCCTGGCCGCCGTCGGCCATTTCGACGGCATATCCTTTGCGCTCCAGCCGCCGCGATAGCGCATCGCGGTTCATCTCGTTGTCATCGACAACCAGGAGTGAAGCTTGTTGCTGATTCATGTTTCAACACCTTCCTTCCACAAAGTCTCAATCTTCGTTTTAACTGCAGCATGATGCATCAGGGGGCCGCCTATGCGGCCGGGCGTGCGCCGCTAGGGATTTGCGCCGCTAGGGATTTGCAGTGCCATTCAACTCTCAAGCCTCAACGGTGCTGCAAGCCCCAGCGGGAATCTTTTCTTCTTCTCCCAAGTTTGCCCCCTCTGGCCATTGCGGGAAGCCTTATGACGGCCAAACTAGCAGAAAGATTCGCTCTGGCGGGGGGCGTTCTTTAAGACCAAGGTTTCTATACTGAATGTCAGCCCGTATGTGTACGAAATCGAGGCGACCTTGTTCGATCTCAACGGAGAAGTCCGGAAAGTATCGCTTGCCATTGGCCAGAGACAGTCATTGAGTTTTGACAACTTTCTCGAGCAGGTATTCGGTTACCAGGGGGCCGGTGCGGTTAAGCTCGCCTCTTTACCGGCTGGGGGAACGAACCATCAGCTTCTGGTGAGTGCTGAGGTCTACACCGACAGTCTGAGCGGAAGGTATAAGACAATCGTGCAGCCCGGCGGAGACTTAGATGCGATTTCGTCGAATAGAGGAGCCTTCTCCCCCGGGATCAGCGTTGATGCAACTTCCAGAACAAATATTGGTTGCTACAACGACGGGTTCCAAGCGCTGAGTCCGCAAACGGTTCTTGTTGATCTCTTCACGGGTTTCGGGACACTGTTGAAGACCTACACGTTGAATTTGCCAGAAAAGGGCTGGTCTCAGATCGGGATCAGCGACACGGTTTCCGGCGGGTATATCCAGTGGCGGCCGCAATCTCAGTCGTCCTGCTATTGCTACGCCGTCGTGGTCGACAACAACTCGAATGATGGGACTTTCATACCTGCATTAAGCTACATCCCTTAGTGTCGTCTTTGCAGGGGTAAAGCGTCTCCTGGTGGGGCTCCCGGAGGACGCGGCGCAAGAGCGGGTTTCAATCCATTCCAAAGGCCTGCGTCAGAAAGTAGCGATTGCCATCGCGTTAGCCAAAAAGTCGAAGCGCTGCTGGACGAGGTCACCTCACGTTTCGACCGCAAGGCCTCTGCTAGCAGTTCTGGAGCATTTCTAGCGTAGCTAAGCTAGTTCACAGCTCCTCTTCAGCCAGCCAATCGCGCAAGAACTCGGTCCAGGCTAAGGCCACCGCTGCCGGTATGCGGAAATTTCGAATCGTTTCACAGCTTAAGGGTCCCTGCTCCTGCTTCTCCGCTTTTGCTCTACTCGCCTCTGTTGTACACTGCCCGTGCCCGCTCGCAGGTTCAGAGTCCTTTCCCAACAGGTCCTTCGCAGCTTTTCGCTAAGGCGTTTAAACCGAAACGGGTGTTTCTGGTCCTCTCTCGTGAGTCTTACATTGCTTTCATGTTAGTGATTCGCCTGGCCTGGTGCCTTCTTCTCTTGCTTGCAGCGTGCAGCGCGCCGTCCGGAAACTCTGTCACAGAGATCTCCGAAGCCTCGGGGGTGCTCCGGCAGAAAAACAGTCTGCTGGTGGTTGATGACTCGGTCGCGGGCGCTTACATCAGCGTTCCAATCGATGGGGAAAAAGGTCCGCTGATCCCGCTGCGGCGAGCAGGAGTGCGGCGCATTCCACTGGCGACCCATTTTCTAACTCCAGACTTGGAGGGCATCGACCGGCTGGCAGACGGGAAGCTCGTATTTTTGTCCGAGAGGCTGAGATCTCTTGTCGGAGAGGAAGGCCTCATCGCCGAATACGACAGTCTGCTCGGGGAGTTTGCCAACCGAGGCTTGGAGGGGGTAGCCGTGTGCCCTCTGCCGGGAGGTGTCTCGCGCATTGCGGTGATCTGGGAAGGCGGATATCCCGACTATGCCTCTGTGCCCTGGTCTGTGCGCGGCGCAGCGGGCAGGCAGGCGATGCGGCCTCTGGTGGTGGTCCATGATCTGAACCCCGGCGTCCGCGGCGTTGAACTCAAGATGCGCGATGCGCTGCTGGCCGTCGAACTCGAAGTTCCCAAGCCGGCTGGTGAAGAACCAGAGGCGCAACGCTTCCGAGCGCCCGACCTGGTTTGGACTCGCTGGCAAAACGGCTCAGCCGACGACTGGAGTTTTCTCGTCCTGATCACTTCGCAGAATTCCGTGGAGCTTCCGCAGTACCTCTATCATTGCCTACAGCGCTTTGACCTGCACGGCAGGGCTCTGGGCGGGCCGCTGGACCTGTCACTTTTCCTCCCCCAGGAAGTTCGGCACGCTAATTGGGAAGGCCTTTCCTGGTTTGAGAAGGGCAAAAGTCTGGTGCTGGTGCATGAAGGCAACCGCCGAATGCCGCCTCATGCCTTCATTCTGAATCTCCCTGACGACTGGCAGTACACACCGGAGCGGATAAAGTGAAGTGCAGGGTGCGCCGTTTTGTGGCGCATCGATTCGAACGGAAAGCGCTGCTGGCGCTTGAGAAGCAGAGCACCCCGACGCTCTGGGGATTCAGAACTTAACCTAAACGAGCCAGAACGAAAGAGCCGGCAAGCCTCATTCGAGCGGAGACATTCCCGCGAACGCGGGAATCGAGGGTCTCTCGACGGGGGCTGGATTCCCGCTTTCGCGGGAATGGCGAAAAAAGGATCCCACCACCAGGATTTCAGCACCTTAATCCGCCTGGCGCTGCACCTGAGCTTGCAAGGCTGAACCAATTCTCGTTTGAACTTCCTGTAGGTGCGCCCGCGTTGTGGTCTCCGCAGTTCCACCAGCCAGCGCTTTGCGGAGTTTCGCCTGCAAATCAGCAAGACTGGCGCGCGCCAGCGAGGTGGCATCATCCGGTGGCGGGACCGCGGGTAGCGGAGCCAGAGCAAACGGGGAAGCCGCGGGCGGCGCCGGCGATGGCGTCGGGCGAACTGTGAGCCGCACCAGGTGGCGCAACTGCTCCCGCTGCAGGTTGCGCCGCAGGCTGGAGATCCTCGTAACGCTGCCGTCTAGCTCCGACCAGATGGCGCTGTTGAGACCGTTGAAGAGCGCAGCCATCGTGAATGGCTTCTCGCTGGGGGCAAATCGCAGTTCATTGTCGAGCAACCGGCCGAGCGTGATCGAATGATACAACCGGCTCAGCAAGCCGCGCTGCAAGCCCAGGACGGCGTCATGCCAGGGATAATCGAGGCGCTGCACGGAGAAATAACTGAACCAATCCAGACCATACAGCCGTTCGATCGCAAGCTTGTTATGCAGGCTCGAAGGTAATTGAAACGCCTTTTCACTGAACGCATGAGCTTGCAGAAATTCCAGTGCTTCCTTCTGTTTGGCTGCCGGCACGGGCACGTAGGGGAGGCGCCCGTTGGGATCGCCCACGTGGTCGCGGTGATGATAGATGCCACCAATGAACTTTGATGACGTCAACAGAGCCCGATTGTACTCGAACAGCCCCGCGGGCATCGCGCGGCGAAGGATCTGATACCCCTCTCCCGGTTTAGCCAGCTTCGTTTCCATCGAATTCCAGAGCTCTTTCACCAGCGCGATGCGTTTACGGAAATAGGCCAGCGGGTCGGAGGACTGATCATACTGGTTGGCCAGAGGGTCAATGGACTGCGCAGAGAAAGTTCCCAGCGTGTCCTCGTCCGTCGAGTAAGGCAGCAACGGATCGTTCGTTGGAGATGGGGCCTCCTGGGCCGCGGTTGGCGACAAGGTGCCGGTAGAAATCATCAAAGCAAGCCCGAGCAAGGCAAACTTCGCCAGAAAGCGCACGTCGAATGCAAAACGCGTTCGCATGACTCCCCTCCATTCAAGAAATCTGCGGGAAACGGGTGGATGCTATCCACTTTTGCCGCGAATTGCGATGCTTTTCCTCGTCAGCGCGCGGCTTCACTCAACGGAAGAGGGGCTTGTGAATATTGAAATATTTCGGCTCTCCTCTCCCCAACGCGGGAGAGGGGTTGGGGTAAGGGGGATTTCTACGGCTTAGTGCTGCCGTTCGCAATTACGGCGACGTATTTCACGGCGAACCGAGCCGAATGCCGTCATTCCCGCGAAAGCGGGAATCCAGAATCTCTGAATCCCTGGCACGACCGTAACCCCCGGGGCTGGATGCCCGCCTGCGCGGGCATGACGTGAATAGTAGCGCTTAGGATGCCCCGTGTCCGCACCTGGCAGGCCTTTTCGGTCCTCTTGCAAAGTCGTTACTGCGCCCATGGCCGGACCGGAAACCGCTTGTGCATCCTCTGAACCGTCTGCTAGAGTCTACTGCTCCCCTGGAGCCGAAAACGGGCTCTGGGCCTGAGTTTGTGACACACGGCTTGAAATGAAGCTGAAAGACAAGGTTGCCATCGTCACCGGCGCTGGCACGGGCATTGGCCGGGCCATTGCTTTGGCCTATGCACAGGAAGGCGCTGCGCTAGTGTTGACCGGGCGCACCGGAGAAACTCTTGCGAAGGTGGCCGATGAAGTTGGAGCGTTGGGAGGCGAGGCTCTGGTCGTCCGCGCCAGTGTTGCTGACGCCGCCGATGTCCGCCGCATGGTGGACGAGGCTCAGGCCCGTTTTGGCGAAATCAACGTTTTGGTGAACAATGCCGGGGTTTTTATCTACAAGGGCTTTCTCGACCTGAGCCTGAGCGACTGGGACGACACGATCAATACCAATTTGAAAGGGATTTTTCTTTGCTGCCAGGCCGTCTTGCCGGGCATGGTGAAGCAGAAGCAAGGAAACATCATCAATATCTCTTCCATTCACGGCAAGATCGGCGATGCCAATCTGGCGGCACACTGCGCTTCGAAGTTTGGGGTGATCGGCTTGACTCAGGCTTTGGCTAGAGAACTCATCGATCACAATATTAACGTGAACGTGATCTGTCCTGGCCAGGTGAGTTCGAACTGGGTGGATGAGCCAACGATGCTGCCGACTCCGCTTTCGACCCGGCTCAGGCCTGCGGATGTGGCGCGTGTGGCCGTTTTTCTGGCATCGCCCGACTCGTCCATCATGACCGGTTCCGTGATCGACGTTTTTGGAGGAACGTCCGTCCGAATCCATTAGCGCCTGAGTTTTGCAAACAAAATCTCCGGCAATCCCTAAAACGGAGCCTTGCGTGAAGGAATGACTAATGACGAAGCTCTAATGACGAATCAATGACGAAAGCCGAATGTGTAAGTCCAGCTCTTTGTCATTCGGATTT
>JAKEER010000757.1 GCA_022616615.1 Acidobacteriota bacterium | reverse complement strand
TTAAGGAAGAGCAGAACCCTGCCTTAAGTCGGGACTACAAAAAAATGTTTGACCCAGATTGACGCCCGAATGATTCAGGAGAACATACATCTTCTAGCTTGCCCCAGGTGCCGGGGAAAGCTCAGGATCGAGCGAGTGCAACTTAAATGTCTGGGCTGCGCAGCTACCTATCCGGTGGACCAAGATGGAATCCCGCTCTTGTTTTGTCCAACGGAGGGTTGGAATAAAGATCGTGACGTTACCGAGGTCGTCAAGGCTTTCTACGAGAAGAATCCGTTTCCCAACTACGACGATCTGGAGTCGCGGGAAAGCCTGGAACACAAAGCGAGTCGAGGCATTTTTGCGCGCCTGTTGAACGAGCAAATCCCTGCTGGCTCTCTGGTGCTAGAGGTAGGTTGTGGAACTGGGCAGTTGACTAATTTCCTGGGAATGTCATGGAAGCGGCAGGTCTTTGGCTCAGACGTGTGCCTGAATTCGTTGCGCTTAGCCAAAGGTTTCCGTGACCGATTCAGCATCAATAATGCTGCCTTTTTGCAAATGAACCTTTTTAGGCCAGGGTTTCGAGACAGTATCTTCGATGTCGTGATATCGAACGGCGTGCTGCATCATACTGGAGACCCTTACAGGGCTTTCCAGTCGATCGCCCAGTTGGTGAAGCCCGGTGGGATCATCCTGATCGGGCTTTACAATCGGATCGGCCGCCTGACTACGGATTTTCGACGCTTCCTATTCAGGATGACTCACGACCACCTAAAATTTCTGGATGGCCACATGCGCAACAGGCAATACAACGAACCGCGCAAGCGGGCTTGGTTTATGGACCAATACAAGCACCCCCATGAAAGCAAGCACGGCATGGGCGAGGTGATCGAATGGTTCGAAGCCTGCGGATTCGAGTATCTGATCACTATTCCCAAGATCGATGGATCTCTGTTTACGGCTAACGAGAGACTCTTCGAACCTCACTGTAAAGGCAACCGACTCAGCCGATTCCTGACTGAGGTCGAAATGCTGCTGGAAGGCGGGGTCGATGGAGCACTCTTCATTACAATCGGAAGAAGGGTTTGTGAAGACACTTTTGTGGGGCAGAAACCCGCTGAAGCGCGCGATTCGGCAGCTCTGAAAGGTTGAATGATGAGATCCTTGCTGCGCAATGTGCTCCATTTGGCACTGGCCTGGAGTCTTTGCTTTTTGTTCATCTGGAGTGCTATTGACCTCTTGATGTCTGCTTCCGGCAGAGATCCCGCCAGCTTCTCCTCTGCTGCGCCCTACGAATACCTGGAGGGACGGGGTATCGCGCCTAAACGCGGCCAGCAGGCGCACTCCCACTACATCAATTCGGACGGTCTGCGCCGGGATGAGCTGCCGCCGATGGTTGTCGGTGAAAAGCGCATATTGATGGTGGGCGATTCCACCTGTTACTCAGCCCATTCCATTCAGGGACACGACTGGCCGGGCGTGGTCGAGCGCGAACTGCGAGCAGCGGGCGTCCCCGCTACAACGATGAATGGCGGATACCCGGGCTATCCGGTCAGGAGTATGTATCTGGCCTTCCGCTGGTTTAACAAGCGGTTGCCGGTCCACATGCTTGTCATGTATGGCGGTTGGAACGATGTCTTCCGTTGGCAGCGGGATTTCGAAACGACGTTCGACTATGACGGTACCTTGAAGAAATTCTTCCCGCGCTGGCCAGAATCGCTTGAGCCAGACTCTCGGTTGATTCCTTACGATCAACCCAGCCCTGCTCCTGAAAACGTTTTTCGAGTCCCACCGATCCTGGGAGCACTGGCGGTTACCAGTCCACTTGCAAACTATCTTATGACGGACACCTTGCCCCAGTTATCCGCGCTTAGCGCAGCAAAGAAGGATTCACGAGTCTCCAAGGCCCAGATGGGTCCTCAGTCTCCGTCAGAATGGTACCTATTTTACCTGGGGTTGATGATCCGTGAAGCGCAGGATGCTGGCATTCAAGTAGTCCTGGCACGGCCATTCTCCGTGTTCCGCATTCCCGGCTTTCACAATTCTCAGGTCTGGGAAGGACCTAACATGCTGCAGGGCTTCGGCTGGCAGGATCTGCCGATGCTTCAGCTCGAAATCGAGCGCATGGATCGGATCCAGGACGCATTTGCCAAACACACACGGGCGGTGATCGTCGATCCGACACCCGGAATGCTACAGCATCTCAATTCAGATAATGTCTTCTCCGAACCATACATGGGCTCCCCTTTCCACACCAAACCCAAAGGAGACGCCCTTCTTGGCCACCTCATCGCGAAGGAAATGCTTGCCAAGGGCCTCTTCTCCCCAAGTCTGGTAAAACCCTGGGTTCATCCACACGAACGTCATCTAACCAAGGACTACACGTACCACAGGACCGCCCTGCGACACTTGAGTCCCACGCGACTCTGGTTTAGTTTCCTCGTAGCTTTGACTTTTCAAGTGGCCGGGGTTCTGGTGTTGCGAGGGCTGCTGGGAATGCAAGTCTCTGAGGTGATTACCGGCTGGGCATTCTGTCTTGGGCTGGCGCTCACCGTGCTGCTGACTACATTTCTCTATCAGTTCGCGGGCAAGCTGGCTCTGGTGTTAGTCAGCTCCTGGCTTTTGCTCACGCTGAGTGGAGCCGCTGCTTTGGTGCGAAGCGCTCGGTTCTCCAACGTGAAACTCAAGACGCTCGTCTCTGAGATTGGCGTCGGAGCCGTCCTAACGACTGTCGTGATATTTGCAGCAACAGAATCGTTTGTCGCTTTTGTTAGTAAGGCCGATAAACCGACAATCCGTGAATATCTGTCCTGGATGGACTTGCAGCGCGACCAGCCCCTGTTGGGAAAGCCCAGGGTCCACTTTTATCAAATCTATCAGAATACGCTGGTCAAACAGTTGAACGGAAACGTCTCTCTCACGTTGTTTGATGAGCTCCTCAGCCGTCCCGGATTACATCTGCCCGCCAGTCCCATTCTGGCGGGAGCAGTTCAAGAAGTCACGGGCGGCGAATTTGAAGAAGTGTTCTTGGCGCTGCTCGGAGTTCCTGTTGCTGTTCTGGTTCTTCCGCTGCTGTGTAGAGGTTTGCGTGACTCGGCGCCCTTACGGACATGCATGATCTGCCTATCAACGGCGATGCTCTGCTTGACGTTCAGCCGGTCAATCTATTTCCCCTTGGCTCAGACTGTGGCCCTTGCTCTAGGTGGAATGACCTTCGCCGCTCTTGCACCTTTGAGCAGCACGCCGCGAGTGTTGATACTGGCAGGGTTGGCGGGCCTGGTTTTGTTTCTTCCCACTGCGCTAGCACTTCTTCTCCTCGTCGGATGCTCCATGATTTGGGCAGTTCACAAAGGACGAGACGTTGTTCGTCTGAGAACAGTGGCCGGCTATGGCCTTGGCGGACTCTTGCTGGCTGTGGCCGGACACGTTTTGCTGTTTCGGTACTTGCCACTTCACGCCGGTCTTTATGATTCGCTTCAGAAAAACCAACTGCTTTCAGCAGCGCCTCCTGCGTGGCTCTATTGGGCATGGCTCGCCGCCGGATTAGGCTCGCTGCGAGTATTCGGCCGGCCATGGGGGTGGAAGACCTACTTGGCGGCACTTCCGCTGCTCGCTGCTGCGCTCGTGCTTCCCGCGGCAACTAAGGTTCTTGCCATCTACGCGCTCTACGCCGTGGCAGCCTACCTGTGCAGCCAGGGCACAATTCCCGCTGCACAGCCTGCCAGAGGTCCCTCCGGAACCGCGGCTTCGCTCGTTACGCAACTGTCTGGAAACGAGGTGCCATGATTCCCCGCTTGAAGCCACGCCTCGGGGTATCGGAGCTAGCGGGGGCACTGGCCATTCCGACACGGAGAGACATTCAGCGATTCGAGTCTGCTTTTGCTGCGAGTCTGGGGACACGTTATGCCCTAGCGTTCCCTTACGGAAGAACGGCCCAACTCTTGCTTTTCGAGACTCTGGGTATTCGTGACAAGGAAATCATCACCCCCGCATACACCTGTGTCGTGGTCCAGCATGCATCGGTGTGCAGTGGAAATCGGCCCGTGTTTGTGGATTCACAGGAGTCGGACTTCAACATGGACCTGTCCCGAGTGCCAGGCATGATCACCGAAAAGACCGGGGCTATCATTGCCACATCGATCTTTGGTTACCCGTGCAACCTGGATCTTCTGGATGAGATCAAGAAATCAGCCCGGTTCGACATCCCCGTAATCCAGGACTGCGCCCATTCTTTCGGAGCCGAATGGAAAGGCCGCCCCGTCCACAAGGCAGGAATTGCCGCCTACTATGGGATGAACATCGGCAAGATGCTGACTTCGATTTTTGGCGGAATGGTCACCACCGAGGATTCCCGACTGTACGAGAAGCTGCGAGCTTTGAGAGACGAGAGGCTCCACCCAGGCTCCTGGCTGAAGAGCCTCAGGAGACTTCTCTATTTGCTGGCGATCTACCCGGCATTCTGGGAACCGGTCTATACCGTTGTTAGCTGGCTGGAACGAATGGGCCTACTGGACGCGTTCACCTACCCGGTCGAGAGAGACTTCGTCATCCGAATGCCCAAAGATCATCTGGAGCAGATCACTGAATTGGAAGCGAGGATTGGATCCAGAAACGTTGAACGTTACCCCGAGATCCTCGTCCGAAGGCGTGAAGCGGCACACTACTACCTGGAGAATTTGAAAATCGAGGATTTCAAACTGCCGCCTAGAGTGGAAGGGGCGACCTATTCTCATTTTGTGGTACAAGTGCCCGATCGGAGAGAATGGCATCAACGTTGCCAGCGAAAAGGTCTCCAAGTTGGCCAATTGATCGAGTACAGCGTTCCGGAGATGGATTGTTACGGCGCCCATTCACCCCGCGCGTTTCCGGTCGCCGCGCGCTTTGCCAGGAATACGATCAATCTTCCCGTTTGGGGGGGAGTGGCTCTGGCGCGAAGGGTCGTGGAAAGAGTCAAGGAAGCCCAGCGAAGTTGACGATGGTTCAGATTCGGGAGGCCAAGATCGAGGACGTTAACCGGCTGGCAGAGATTCACTCTCTGGCCTTGCCGGGGGACCTCCTCCCTCGAATGGGGAGAAGGTTCCTCACAGGAACCTTCTATCCGATCGTCCTGAACTCCCAACACGCATTCACGCTGGTTTGCACCGAGAACGGCAGCATTGAATCTTTCGTCATCTTCGCCTACCACAGTGGTGAACTGGCAAGCGAGCTTAAGGCGCCGAAGTTCCGCATTCTTTCGTGCCTGGCACGCAGCTTCTGGCGGTATCCTGGAGTTGCTCTCCAGGTTCTCACGTTTCTGGGCGGCCGAGTGAGTCTTGACGAACAGATCGGACCTCTTGAGGAAATGGCCGAACTCTATTCCATTGCGACCCATCCTTCGGCGCAGTCTCGTGGCGTGGGTAGTCTGCTTGTCCGAGAAGGGCTGAATCGCTTGCGTGCCGCCACGAGAGGCACTTGCCTGGTGAAGACTTCCTCCGATCGAGCCCGTCAGTTCTATCTCCGCTTGGGTTTTCGCGACATTGGAAAGGAGATCCGAGGCCGGCGCAAGCTCTTTATCCTGATCTATCCCCTCACTTGAGTTCGGTCCTTTCTTCATGGAGCTTGTGAACGTTTTCCACGAGTTGGGAAGTCTGCTACAGACTCCGTCCCTCTTCCTGCTTCTCTCAAAGACAGCACTCATCTTCCTGCTGTGCTGGTTCACCGGATGGAGCGTCTGCTCGCGCGCTGCCTTTCAGAATCCCCTCAGTCACTGGACCATCACGCTCGGCGTTGGTGCCGCCCTTCTCAACCTAGCCGTGATCTGGGCTTCGACACTCGGTGGCACAGGACGCCTAGGCATGTTGGTATTGGCGTTGTTGCTCGTCGTCCGCCTCACCTGGCGCCGAAAAGCCCAGAACGAGCCGCCCTGGTGCGCCGAAAAGAAAACATTCGTTGGGTTCATTCTCGTTTCCATTTTGGCTGTTTCAGGCTACCTGCTTCCCTTCCTATTGAAGGCGACCTCTGGTTTCTACTCTCGGGGCGGGGGGGACCACAATACCTACCTGAGTCTTTCTGAGTGGTTCGTAGACCACCGATTTTGGGCTCCGATCAAGAGCGAGGAAACCATCCCACCTCGCCCGTTCTTCGAAGTGAAGGACTTTGTCAAGAAGCGACAGGTTTTTGGATGGGATCGGGTGCAACCCTTGGCGGACCAGTACCTCGCCACGCCATTCATGGCTGTCCTGCCAGGCGCCGCAGAGGAGACTTATACGGCTGTCGTAGCCGCGTACCTGGCACTTTCGGGCTGGAGCTGCATCATCATCGTCGGAGAGTTGGTACAGGCAACAGCCGGACGGATGCTGGCTTGCGCTCCCCTGGTGATGTTGTCGAATCTTCTTCTTTACGTGGCGACGTCACATTCGATCCCCTTCCTGGTGGCTATTCTCTTCATGAATTGTGCCCTCGCGCTGTATGTTTCCTTCATTCGCAGCAGACATTGGGAACTGAATGCCAGCGGCTTGATTCCGATCGGAATCTTGAGTGGCGCGTTGCTGGCCATCTACCCCCATGTGTTCGTTCTAAGCGCAGTCCTTCTTGTGCTGTTTGTCGCGCCTGCTTTTCGTAGACTGGATTGGAAACCACTCGTCCGGTTTCTGACGGCCAACTTGCTACTGGCTCTGATCTTGGCCAACTTGTCGCTGCTGATCAATGTCCCCCTCGTTCTGAAAATGTTGGGCTCCCCAGGAGGCGTCGCCAAGGCCTACCCGTCGCTGCAGGTCATTGCCGCTCAGTCTGGCATTGTAGACTTCGGTTTGTTTGCTGATCCCGCCGGTCGCACCATAAGGTTCTGGACTGCTCTGGGTTCGCTCACTCTGGTGATTCTCGTGGGGTTCGGCATTTCAGAGCTCAAGCGCTTGCCGCGAGACAGTCTTCTCGCCTTGGTCGCTCTCCAGGGCATTTGCTGGTTTGGGGTTGCTTACTATAACTCCAAGGACTTTTCCTACCAGATGTTTCGATTTAGTGAACTCGGGCAATGTTACCTGCTGGCGCTGGCTGGATATGGCATGATTCGACTGGCCAGACGAGATCGCCGGCAAGTGGCAGGTCTGGCTGTCTTAGGCTTTGTGCTGACGCTAGGTGGCTTGCTGTTTGCCCGAAGCCACATCATTGCCGAGGTCCTGGGCGCCTCGAGTTTTCAGGTGGAGTTTCGGGATGCCGAACAACTGAAAATGGTTCCAACTCTGCAGAGCGACCAAGAAGCCAGCGGGTATGATCAGCGGCTGATCTACTACTTCGGCCCGGGATATGGGGTGGACCATGCCGGTGCGAGTTTGCTGCTTCGCCCCACAGCCTATCTTGCCGCCCATGGGTTCACGTACGATCCGATCTTTGACCGGCACCTGGGGGGGGTCAGGCTGTGGAACGACACGTGGCTGAAGAATAGCCTTTTGGTTGTGAGCTCACTTTCTGGCGGAGACATTGTACTCGATGCACGTGCATCGAACACACCTCCCAAGCGGCGCTTCGCTCAACTATGCGTGTTTGATACCCGTATCCAAACCACCGCGCAGCTGGTCGGAGATGCCTGGAATGTGCCGATTAGCAATCCCTGGCCCGACAGTTCGCCTCACCGCTTCCGGTACCTTATGGGCAGGACGGGAGCCCTGGTGATCTGGAGCCAGGCCGCTGAACGCGTCAGACTATCTTTGCTTGTCCATGCAGACACGAAGGAAGCAAGTCTGAAACTGTCCGGACCTGGAACGCGCCCGGAAAGAGTAAGGCCCGTGGGACCCTGGACAGCTTCAGCTGGCAGTTTCGATTGGATTTCAGAAAAACTCGAACTAAAGCCTGGTCCGAACGTGGTACTGCTCACTCCTCAAGGCGAACTCGACCGCCAACCCTGGTGTTTGTTTTGGGAGATCAAGATTGAAGAGATTTCCTAGAACATCCGTCAGAGTCTTCTGCGAGTCGGCCGTTCGGTTCTCGGCAAGCTCGCGCAGCCTCCCTACACACTAGAAATGGAAACTCTCCTGTACCCCAGTTTGCCGCTTCTGATCTTCAAGACGCTATTTCTTCTCTTTGTAACGGGTCTGACGGGTTGGAGTATCTTTCCGCAGCGAATCTATCCTCGGCACCTTGCCGTCTCCTGGGTGGCTTGGCAGGCATTGGGAACTGTGGCGCTTTTGGTTTGCGGCTTCACCCTCACCCGCATCGACATTCCTGGGAAGTGGTTGTTTGTCATTGTGGGCTTGCTCTTCGTTATCAGGGCTGGCAACTGGATCCAGCCGAGAGGGCTGAAGAAGGGGCTCAAGGAAGCTTTGTCCAGTGCCCTGCCTCGCGAATCAGACAAAGGTTCTCTACTAGCCTACATCACAGTTCTGGCCTGCGTTTCAGGGCTCTATTACCTCCCTTTCATTCTGCGAAACACGTCAGGTTTTTATGCCTACGGCGGAGGCGATCAGTCCAGTTATCTCCGAATATCGGACCTCTTGCTCGAGCAGACGTTCGGAGACATCACCAGACAATGGCAAAGCGAATCGAGCGACGGAAACTTTCCAGTCAGCTTCTTGGCGCCCAGCCCGTCTTACTCGGCGCGGCAACTTGTTTACTACATTCGAAGGGGCATGTCGTGGACCTACGCCACGCAAACCATCGGAATGCCCTTCATGGCTCTAGCTCCCGGGTTTACAGAAGAGTCGTTCACGGTCGGAGTCCTCATCTATTTGCTGATTCTCTGCTGGGGTGCGGCCATCCTGGTCGGGTCCCTCACTGAATCAACACCTCCCTTCCGGACTCTGGCAACCTGCGCTTGTGTTGTCGCCGTTGGAAGTCCGGCCCTGAGCCTTGCACTGAAACATGCCATCCCGGCTCTTTTCGCCTGGGGAATGACGTTGTTCCTCCTCGGGCTGCTCTTTAGCTCCGTCCGCGGCGAAGTTCCCCGGCTTCCGACCACTTTATTTGCTTTTGGAACTACCGCTTGCGTATTGATGTATCTGCCAGCACTCACGTTGACCAGCCCCCTTTGGCTCCTGGGGCTCGTCTTGTTGGGATGGGGCCACGGGAAAGGAGCCCTGCGGCAGTTTCTGGGTGTCCTTCTCCTGGTTGTTCTGTTGGGAAACGTTGAACTGCTGCGCCCCTTGAAACTATTGTCCAGCAATATGACCCGCCAACTCGTGGATTACGGGCTGCAATGGAGACATTTGCCTTCAACACTTCTCGGGGTGGCAGATTTCGAAACGTTGTTGAGTTTTCCCCGTTCTGATGGCCTCTTGACCCTGGTTGCTTCCGGCGGCGTCTTCATTGGGCTCCTGTTGGGA
This sequence comes from Acidobacteriota bacterium, assembly GCA_022616615.1. Lineage (GTDB taxonomy): Bacteria > Acidobacteriota > Terriglobia > Versatilivoradales > Versatilivoraceae > VFZK01. The sequence continues at coordinate 1,831 of JAKEER010000757.1, read as the reverse complement.
CTCGGACGGCTGGATGGGCGTGGAAAGCTCGGTTTCATGCTGCTGGTTCCGGCCATGATTGCTGTTCCGTATTACATGCTTAAGGGAGGACACTACCACGTAATCCGAGTGACCGAGTTTGTCGCTGTCCCGGTCCTCGCGTTGGCTGCGTTGGGTTGGGATCATTCGATCGGCAGAGGGAGATCCAAGCGGTCCGCCGGTGGCGTGGCTCTCGCAGGTATGAGTTTGGCTGCCTTCTTGTTGGGATCCTGTTACTACAAACTCTATATCTTTGCGAGCCTCGCCAGCAACGACAATCAGTTCCGTGCTTCAATGGCAGGTCGGGCCTCGTTGGTCCTCGCCCGGGAGATTGTTTCTCTACAAAGGGAAGCCCGGGGTGACGGTCAGCCGGCAACGGTCTTCGCAATGACGTTCGGCGCGATACAGTGTGCGAACAACGAAATCATATTCCGGGATGTTCCCTACCTCGAGGCCTTCGAGTATGACTATCAAGCAAGCTTTGGCCTCGACTTGCTGAGCGACAAGTATCTCGGCAACGCTTTGCTGGTTTTCCCTGGCACTCGTCCGGCAGATATTCTGGACGTTTCGGCCGCGCTCAGGTCAGAGCCGCATTGGCAAAGGCCGGGCTACGCCGTCTGGCATACAATGTCAGGCAGAGGGGCTGCTCTGATAGGAACAGGGTGGCTTGCTCCACGTTTGGAATCGGGCATTACTGTTCGCTATTTGCGCGACAGTCAGGAAGGAGGAGTTGTGATCTGGAGTGATCGGCCTCAAGCAATCGTGATATCCCTGATCGCGTTTTACTCGCCGAATCCTCCCGGAGGTGCGATGCTGTGCCTGCGTTACGGAGAAGACCGTGAGGATGAGAGCCTTCAATCCCCCTCTGAGCTTGAAAACGGAAAGCCCGTGCCAGCAGGCTCTCAGAGCCATCTAGCGGCAAAGGAACTTCGCTTCACGGTTGCACCGTGGGGGACCCACAACCCTGCGGAGAGTCGTCTAAGAATGCACCTTCGCCCGGGGGCTAACCTCATCAGGCTTTTTCCTAGAACCCTGGTGGGTGCCCGTGGCGGCTTTAACTTCAGTACTGGAAAGCCCTATGAGCAAACTGGAAAAATTCCCTGGTTGCTCGTTCAGAAGATCCGCATCAATACCATGTCCGATGAGAGTCCCTCTTCGCTGCCTGCACTCGGTGAGGTGTGGAAGTGAAGAAACATAGACACCACTCTCTGCCACGCCGCGGGGAACTACCGACTTTGAGACGTTGTTGACTCTGGCGCGCGAGAACCCTGCGCGCCTCAGCAAATACTCTCAACTCAACTACCTCGCCACCTTGGCAGGCATGGGTGTTCTCTTGGGGTTTGTCTGCGGAGGGCCACGGTGGCTCAGGTGCAGGCGGTGGTGGCGAAAGCTTTGGGACAGGAGAGAAGGCCTTTCAGCGGCAGCGGAAGGGGGAGGGAGCGGCGCTGCTGGCCAAGGCGCTGGTGGAGCAGGCCGGGATGACGCAGCGGGAGGCGGCCGGGGTGATGGGGCTGACGACGGGGTTTTGCAGCGGAATCATTTATATTAATATTTATATAAAAAGAAAGGGGGGAAAGAGGTTTCTGCGTCATGGGCTGCGATCCGGCTACTGATTTGGCTTTCCGCTACCGTTCGAACGATCCTCGCCGTGGCCTATCCCACGGCTCTGGGGGCGCGAACGGCAGGGGCGCGAACAGGGTCAGGCGCGAGCAGGGCGCGAGCAGGGTCACATCTTTCCTCTTTCGAAAAGTGAAGAGCAGCTCGGCTGTTACGTCTGTCGTAGATCGGACACGACGCGGCAGCCAGCGGCAGG
>JAKEER010000756.1 GCA_022616615.1 Acidobacteriota bacterium | reverse complement strand
GCCTATCACGGCGGCCCCATGGTGGAGCACGATGCTAAACAGGCGCTGCTAGAACGGGCAAAACACGCGACCATTCGCTCCGACGACCTGGCCTGGGACGATTGGGCGCGCTACTCGGGCCGGCAGAAGGAGTGGATGCAGTTCGGTGGACTGCTGGGTTCTGTGACCTACGAAGGCGCTCTGAAGCCCTTCCTGCCGTGGCTCGCGTTGGGGGAGTGGCTACATGTGGGCGGGAAGACGAGTTTTGGGTTGGGGCGGTATCGGATTTTGCTGGATGAAGATTCCAGTCGCAACCGGCCTATCGCGCATTCTTAGCATATTAGAGGAAGGGATGACCGGATGGCTAACATGGTGACGTTACAGGCTACCTACCGCATCGTCACGCCGATGTTTCTCGGCGAGGCAAGTCCAAATGAACTTGCTAATTCTATCCGCCCTCCGTCGATAAAAGGCGCACTTAGATTCTGGTGGCGCTTTTTGAATTGGAGTGCGTTTCGCGCGAAGGCTGCTGATGCAGAAGCGATCCAGTTAATGCGCAACCGCGAAGACGACTTATTTGGTTCCTCCCGAACGGGTCAGAGCAAAATCGTTATGGCGGTAACGGCGCGATTGGGGCGGGAGAAAGTGCGTGACTGGCCGAGGAACGACACGGGAAGCGGGTATTTGGGGCTTGGCCTCTTTCCAACGGGTGAGCATTCGGGACGGGCCGCGTTCCAAGAGGAAACGTCATTCTTCGATGTGACCTTACGCCTCCGTTCGGCTACCGATGCCAAGGACGTCTCTGAAATTAAGAGAGCGTTGATTGCGTTCGGTCTTTTCGGTGGGTTGGGTGCGCGAGGCCAAAGGCGAGGGTTCGGGTCAGTCGCCCTCAAGCAAGTTGGCAGTGAATTGATGACATTTCCGGATTCCCAAAGTTACTTGGAATATGGCCGTCGTTTTCTAATTGAGGCAGGAACTACCTCCGATGACCCGCCTTTCAGCGCTGCTTCTGTGTCATCAACGATCACTGTCGTAGCTACAGGCGATGATGCACGGGGCGTGCACGAACGATTAGGGGTGGCATATAAGAACTTTCGCAAGCTGGTAGCGAAAAAAGACCGAATACCGTTCGGTCTTCCACTTGCAACGGTAAACACAGAGAGCAGGCGAGCGAGCCCTTTGCTTTTTCACGTTCACCCAACAATTAATCCGAAATTTACGGGAATCGCCTTGTTCATTCCAGCCATATTTCACCCCGATTATCCCAGCGCTTCATTGGGTATTATCGAACGGTTTGTGAGTTCTGCCGCTTCGGAATAAGTATCGTTCACGACGCTGGTAACGCTCCCGAAAATTACAACGTAGATGACGTTCACTCTGTCTTAGCACCAAAATGATTTCATCAGCGAAGAACCGTCCGTTCCTCCACTTCAGCCTCGGCCCCATCCAAGATTTTATCTTTCAGGCGCGGCGAACGCGGGACTTGTCGGGCGGGTCGTTCCTGCTTTCCTGGCTTTCCGGGATTGCCATGCGCGAGGTTCTGCGCGCCGATGGCCGGATTGTGTTTCCAGCCGTTCACGACGACAAGAAAAATCCCACGGATGCGCTTCTAGCCGCTATCGTCGGAAAGCCCTTGCCTACCAACCGTCAGCCCATCATCGGCTCCCTGCCTACCCGCTTCAAAGCTATAGTGCCCGCTGACTTTGACCCAAAGACCAAGATCGACGATGTGGTTAAGAGGACTTTCAAAGAAAGCGCGGAAAAGGTTTGGGACGAGTGCGTCAAACACGTTGAGGTATATGGCAACGACACCCGTGCCATCTGGGATCGCCAGGTTGAGAACTTCTGGGAAATCATCTGGGTGCTGGACGAGGATCCAGGCGGCGAAAGCGATATTTCTTGGCTTGATGCCCGCAAGCACTGGCGCGTGCCTGCAAGCACGGCACCGGAAGGCGGCGATCACTGCACCGTGATGCACGCCTGGCAGGAACTATCCGGCTGGGTGCGGGCAAACGATCCCAAGCAACAGGACAACTTCTGGAAGGGGATGCGAAACAAGATCGGCAAACTCGATCTGCGCCCGGACGAGCGGCTCTGCGCGATCGCCTTCGTCAAACGCATGCTGCCAAAGCTGGCGAGAGACGACGAGAAGATCTTCGGCTGGAAGATGGATACGCGTAACTGGCCTTCCACCGCCTATATGGCTGCCGTTCCATGGATCAAAAAGGCATGGGATAGTGACAAAGGAGGAACGGAAAAACTCACTGAGCTTGCATACGAGTATTTCGACGAAGGCGCTCGTGGCGAACGAGACACGAGCATCGCGTGTTTGATCGGCGTAGACAAGAGGTTTCGGGGCCTCGACGGCAACGCTTTCCATTTGCCAGCGCTCGCTAACGAGAAGACCACGCCGCTGAATGACGAGGTTGGTCGAGAAAAGTTGAAATCCACGCTCCAGTCATTGCAGGACAAGGTCGGTTATTCCGCCAGTCCGTTCTATGGCCTGCTGCTGATGGACGGCGACTCGCTCGGGACGATGCTGCATGACCACTCCGAAAAAAAAGTCTCCTCATCCCTAGCGACATTCACGCATCAGGTCGGCGACATCGTTTCGCAACATAACGGCGTGACTATCTATGCCGGTGGTGACGACGTGCTCGCCATGCTGCCGTTGCAAGACGCGATCGATGCGGCGTGCCGGCTTGATTTCCGGTTCCGTGAGGCGTTTCTCGCTCACGGCATCCAGGCTACCCTCTCCGCTGCTATTGTCTACTCTCATTTCAAGCAGCCGCTGCATGCGGTGCTGTCCGAGGCCCGTCGTCAATTGGATGACGTGGCGAAGGATGGCAACGGCCGCTCCAGTCTTGCCATTGCGGTTCTACAAGGCGCGGGCAAGAACATCGAATGGGTCTCCACTTGGTGCACGAATGGCAGCTCGCCGCCGTTAAAAGTTCAAGCACTGGCCAGCCGTTTCCGAGACGAACCGCAATTCTCGACGCGCTTTTCCTATGGACTCGGCAACCTGTTTGGTCTCATGCCGGGGGACGCGGAGCGCGCCGGGAAAGGGTTTAATCCGGGTCTCAGCGAAGACCAGATGTTCCGGTGGATGGTCGCGGAGTATCTCGACAACCGGGAAAGGAAGGCAACCATTGCCGAAGCGGAGGAGTGTGTGCGAGAGTTGATGTCTGTTTGCCAACGGAATCGGCGCATTCCGGAAGGTTTCGAACTCCAGGCTTCCGGGGCGCGGCTGGTGACGTTTCTCGCCAATCCGGGGGAGGACGCATGACATTGTTCACGTTTACCCCGCTGGATACGCTGTTTTTCCGTGATGGGCGGCCCTACAACAAGAATGAATCCAACTCCCAGGTGGTAAGTCAGTTCCCGCCCTTTGCCCCGACCCTCATCGGCGCCGTGCGGGCGGCCTACGCTCGCTCCCTGGGCTGGCCGGAAAAGGAATGGGATATCCACATCAAGCAGAAGCTCGGGAGCGGCAAAGACCTCAGTCCGGTTTCGTTTTCTGGCCCCTATCTCTTGTCGAAGGACAAAGACAAGAACAAGAAACCCGTTTTCCAGATGCCCGCCTCTCTGGTGAAGGGGGCCAATGGCAATCTCGTTCGGCTTCGCCCAGGTCCTGAGAGACGTTCTGACCTGAGCGAAACGGAAAAGGTGCGCCTCCCGGAACCACACCCGCCGACCAACAAGTACGAGCCCGTTTCCGATTGGCTCATGGCGGAAGGAATGCAGCAGTTGCTGGAAGGCGAATTACCCGATCCACGGACCGTGTTGGATAACGACAAACTATTCCGGCACGAGCGCCGGGTGGGCAACTGGCGGGATGCAAAATCGCGCACCGTCAAGGAGGACAACGCCATCTACTCGCCCGCCCATGTGCGGCTGGCGCGGGATGTGGCTCTGGCTCTCGTGGCCACGGGATTACCGGAGGTCGAACCCGACAACCCGGCGCCCACGGCGGGAGAGAGCCGAATGTGCTGGATTTCACGGGAAGAGCGCAAGCTTGACCTGCCGGTTGCGCCCAAGCTCGAAGCCGTAAACGGCATCCTGCGTTACTGCGCCATTTTTATCACACCGCTCGACATCGAGGGGATAGGACTGCCGAAACCGAATGCGCCTTACGCCAATCTTCCGGGGAAGCTTGTTTCAGCTTGCATAGGGCGGGCGCAACGCGCCGGCGGTTGGCTGGGCACTTCGGCAGGTGCGGGCGAGCCGCAACCATTGCGGACTTTGCTACCTGCGGGAAGCGTGTTTTTCATGGAGGCGGATGGCGCTGCCGCGAACGAGGTGCGTGCGATGCACAGCGCCAGGATCGGTACAAGAACGGACTGGGGTTTTGGACAAATTTTGATTGGGGTTTGGGGAAAGGAGTAAGACGATGGATACATTGATCCTGGGTTTGTTGGCGGAGACCTTTATTCATCCTGGCATGGGGAGCGTAGGTGGGGCCATCGATCTGCCGGTGGCACGAGAGGCGGCGACGGATTATCCCGTCATCGCCGGGTCAAGCTTAAAAGGGGCGATCAAGGACAAGGCGCGACAGGAACAATGGCCTGATGTCCCTATGTTGGAAGATGGTAAACCGGTTCTCGACAAGGATGGAAAACCACGCCTGGAACTCCACCCCGAAGTAAAACATTATTTTGGCAAACAAGATAACGCTGGTCAGATTCTGGTCTCCGACGCCCGGCTCCTGCTACTGCCCGTTCGCAGCCTGAACGGCAGTTACAAGTGGGTGACCTGCCCTCACCTCATAGAACGGCTAGTACGGGATCTGGAACGCGCTGGCCGAAAAGCCGCCGCGCCCACGGTCTCCGAGGTGAAAACCAAAAACTTTCTTGGGGCCGGTAGCGGAACGCTATATCTCGAAGAGCGCCGATTCGAGCGACAAGGCGATCTTCCAACGGATTCTGCCAGAGCTTTAGGCAAGCTTGTGGCGCATGAACAGACACGCAAGCGGCTTGCTAGCCAAGTTGTGATATTGAACGACGATGATTTCATCTGGTTTGCCCGTTACGGGCTGGCCGTCCAAGCGCGAAACGTGCTTGATGAGAACAAGAAAAGCGAGAATCTGTGGTACGAGGAAACACTCCCACCGGACTCGCTGTTTTATGCCCTGATTGCCGGGCGTAAGCTGGACGCAGTGGATCAGATCAAGAAACTGATGACCGCCAAGCGGTACCTGCAAACCGGCGGCAATGAGACGGTGGGCCAGGGCTGGTTCGCAATCCAGGTTTTGGGCTGACAGGGAGGCTCTGATGGGGATTGAAACGACAAATCAACCAGCATTATCACTAGATCTGGAACGCGCCAAGTGCGCCCTTGACCGAATCAACTCATTGCGTGGGAAAAACTATGGCAATTATGTGAGCTATGCAGAGGGACTCCCCGCCGCCATTCTGCAAAATGGTCTTGGTCAGGCGATGGCCACTTTGCTTGCCGCTGCCAAAGGCAATAAAGAAGACCCGCATCGGTTGCTTTACAACCACGTGGCCGACTGGTTGACCCGCGACCATGCGGACGCCCCTTACCCCAAGGCAACCGACCTTATGACGGCGATCACGAGCAAGGGAGAAGACACGTATCTTCGTTGCCAGGCCGAGGCATTGGCTTATTTACGCTGGCTGAAAAAATTCGCGGTGGCCTTCCTGAAAAAGGCGGAGACGACCAATGCGCCCGCTTTATCGTGAACTGGCAGAAGCTAAGCTAAACCGCGACCATGGCAACGCTGGGCTGTGGTATGACAAATATTGCAACCAGTGGTGTAGTGATCCCGAAAAAACCGAACTTGCTAGATGGAGTCTAGAAGCCTTCAAGGACGAAAATCCGAAACTCACGTGGATTAAGACACTGACTGGCAAAACCATCGGCGAGCAGCGGCTACTCGATGAAGCCACCGCGCGCCATTCGGCTGTCTTGCTGGCACACGAGCAGAGCCCGCTTTTCTTCGAAACCGAATGGCACTTCGTCACCGGCCTCGGACGCGAACACCCGGTCGAAAACGGCTTCGCCTGGCATCACAGTCTGGGGGTGCCGTACCTTCCCGGTTCTTCCATCAAAGGCATGGTAAGGGCTTGGGCTGAATACTGGCTTGACGGCGAAGTTGATGGTGATGATGTAAGACGAATCTTTGGACTTCCCCCGCTTTCGTGGACGGTTAGGATAGGGTGTTCAGTGAGCGTCTAGACCCGGCCCGGTGATCGTGACACACCCTGCCGGGGGTTATATACTGAATCCCCCCGATCCTGATCCTACGGACTTGTCCCGCATCGGCGTAATCGTGAAATAGGATAATTTATAGTGGGGGCACGCCGGCGATGCGGTATCCTTAAGGCTCCCCACGGGGCGAGGCAGCGCCCGTGCGGTCTCTTGACGAGCGAGGGTGATGTGATGACGAAATGGGTGGGACATTGCGCGGAGGGCCTCTACGACCCAGCACACGAACACGACGCCTGCGGTGTCGGCTTCGTCGTCGATATGCACGGCCGGAAGTCGCATACCATCGTCGCCCAGTCGCTCACGATCCTCAAGAATCTCAT
>JAKEER010000755.1 GCA_022616615.1 Acidobacteriota bacterium | reverse complement strand
CGAAACCGAACGCCGTCTTTTTGCACTTCCCAGACTACCCCAAACTAACAGCTCCCGCTGTATCAGATCGATATTCCAGCTATCAGACGGATAGTCAAAACAGAACAGCTTCAGCAAATCTGCCAGCATCTGATATCCCTCCCCAGCTCAGCATCCTGCCTGCAAATAAAGTAGTTACATCCTTTCAAACCCAGCCACAGTACCCGCTTCACGGGTTGGCACGGCGAGTGCATTTCCCGGTGTGAAGAGTTTGGAAGGACAGGAAGCCGAGTAGAAAGGAGGCCAATACAATGATTACGAATGCCACCACATTGAAGAGATCTCCGGAGTCAGGCCAGACCTCAATTGCCAGTTACGTTGAGTTCCTGGTCGAAGTGATCAATCAAATCGAGCGCTGCAGCTTGATTCGTTATCGAGATCGGGAGCGAGTCGTTGACACCGAGGATTTGAAGGAAGTCTCAGTGCTGGAACATGCAGCTTAGCCTATCCTACGAAAGAGACTCGCTCGGTGAGTGCTTTCAAGGGCCGGCAGCCGACAGCCAGGTGAAATTTCTGTCCCGCGGCAGCGGTTACACCCTATTTCTGACACCCACTGAGGCGGTGCTCGGCTTAGTCAAGCCCGAACCAAAAGCAAAATCCGAATGGCAAGCGCCAAAAGACAAACAGAAACAGCCCGAAAAGACGGGGCCTGTGCTGCGCATGCAGCCGGTCGGTACCAACCCCCAGCCGCAAGTAAAGGGGATGGAGGAACTGCCCGGCAAGGTCAACTACTCATCGGCAGTGATCCTAAGCAGTGGCATGCCGATGTCCCCACCTATGCCAAAGTGGAGTACCAGGAGGTCTATCCCGGTGTGGATCTGGTCTATAATGGCAACCAGCGCCAACTGGAATATGACTTCATTGTCGCCCCGGGCGCCAATCCCAAGGCCATCGAGCTGGCCTTTCAAGGCCCAGCCAAACTCCGGATCGACAAGGAAGGCAACGTGGTGATTGGGATCGATGATCTCGAGGTCATCCAGCGCGCCCCAGTCAGCTATCAGGAAATTGACGGGGTGAGGCACACCATCACCAGCCGCTACGAGCTGCGGGATGAGCACCGGGTTGGCTTTGAGATGGGCCCCTATGATGCCGGCAGGACGCTGGTCATCGAGCTGGTCGGCGGCGGACTGGAGAGGCTGCGGGCCGAGGAGCAGCAAATCGCTCAGCCTTCATACATACGGTTCGATTGAAACCGGCTCTCCTGACTGGTAGATCTCTCTACCTCCAACTTTTCATCTCTGATGAGACATACCCGTTTCGTTCGAGACATCGGGAGCAAATAAATGTCATGACTTCATGCGACGGGTATCAACACTCATGAAAAAGGATCGCCAGATTTCCCTTCTCTTGCTTTCACTCCTGCTCCTACTGTCACCCTACGTTTGGGCCCAATCCCATGCTATCAATGGCACCATCCAGGGAGCCATTCGGGATGAGCGCGGCAATGCCTTGGCTCGTGCCGCTGTTGTGATCAGGAACTTGGACACGGGAACACAGAGAAAACTCGTGACCGATTCTCGGGGAAGGTACCGCGCACCCTTATTGCCGCTGGGGAACTATGAGATCTCGGCTGGGCTGGCCGGGTTTGCAACAGCCCGCCGGACCGGAATTATTTTGGAGATCGCTCAAACCCTGAACGTTGGTTTCATCTTGAAATCCGCCAGTGCTGGGCAGAACCAAGATCTTCTTACTAAAGCTTCATTCGTGGAAGCCGATCGCAAACAGCCCAGCACTACGCTGAATGAACGCTTCGTGACCAATCTTCCGCTCAGCGGTCGAAAGTTCCTTGACCTGGGCGTGATGGTTCCGGGAGCTACGGAATTCGGCGAGCGTGATAGCAGCGCCACGGCCGATTTTTCCGGCGTCAGTCACTTCTTTAGCAGCCTGCTGGTCGATGGGACTGAAGCGTACCAGGCGTGGAGCCAATTGCCTCGAGGCAGATTTGTTGCTCCCTTTGAATTCAGCCAAGACGCTGTTCGAGAGTTTCAGGTGCTCAACAGCAGCTTCACGGCGGAGTTTGGCCGGTCGGCGGGAGGATTGATGAATGTCATTACCAAGTCTGGGACCAATCAGTGGCATGGTGATGCCTTCTATTTCATGACTGGGAGCCGCTTGAACGCTACGCCTCGCTTTGTCACAACGGAACCTGACACGTTGCAGCAACAGTTCGGGGGAGCGCTGGGAGGCCCAATTCGAAAGGACAAAGTTTTTTTCTTCACAAGTTACGACCAGCAAATCCGCACTGAACCCATGGTTGTGACCTCGGGCACTGTGTTGAACGGGTTCGACGCCACACTCCGCTCCATCACCGATGCACAGGAGAGGCAAAGATTTCTCCAGGCCGGCGACTTTGTTCGTTCTTTGACAGGTGACTTCAGTCGATCTCTGGATCAATTCACTCTCTTGGGCAAGACCGATTGGCAAGTCACCCAGAACCACAATCTGAGCGTACGCTTCAACCATCACAATTTCAAAGCCACCAACCTGCCTCAAATCGAGTTCGGGATTCCCATCGTCATCGGAACGGCGCTGAGCAACACCGGCAGGGCTACAATCAAGAACAATTCTCTTGTTCTCCAATTCAGCTCCATTCTGTCGTCTCAGGTGTTAAACGAAACACGCTTTCAATTTGCGGCGGGTGCCGAGCGGGCAACGCCCAACGGGCAAGGCCCCCAGGTTCGCATTGGTTCCACAAGCTCTGGAATTACGTTTGGCAGATCAGAGAACTTTCCAACGTCGCTCGATGAGCAACGATGGCAATGGATTGATAACCTGACTGTTCTCAAGGGCAGACATGAGATAAAGACAGGCTTCGACATCAATCGCGTTTCAGATGACAATGCCTTTCTTCGGGCAATCAATGGAGCCTATCAATTTGACAACCTGCGAAATTTCGCTTCCGGCCGATATCTCTCCTACACACAGGGGTTTGGCCAACCAGAAGTGAGGGCCGTTAACCGCTACTACAATTTTTTTGTCCAAGATAGTTTCCGGGTGACTTCAGCCTTCAGTCTTAACCTTGGCCTCCGTTATGAGCTTCAAAGTCTCGAGAAACCCTCGCTCACGAATCCCGCATTCCCGCAAACCCGCCATCCCATAGCAGACGACAAAAACAACTTTGCTCCACGTTTCGGATTTGCCTGGGCACCCGGTGAACAAAAGACGGTTGTTAGGGGGAATTATGGGATCTATTACGGGGCGCTTCCCATTCTGGTCAATGCGGCGGCAATCACAAATAATGGTGTTTTCCAGGCTTCTCGATTCTTCAGGGGCCCGGCTGATTCCCTGGGGCCCTCGCCGGGAGCACCCACCTACCCGGCAGTCTTGCCACCGGATTTGAAGCTGCAGTCACCGGCTCCTGGAGCACGCATCGTGGTCTTCAGCCCGGATTTCGCCCAGCCTTACGTGCAGCACGCCAACATTGAAATCGAGAGGGAGCTCACCGCCGATCTAAATATGTCCTTCGGATGGATATTTACTAAAGGCGCCAGGCTGCGCAGAAATGACGACATCAATCTGTTTCCACCAACACCCCAGGCTCTCGAAATCAGGGACAGCCGGACGAATTTGTTCGGTCTCGTCACGATACCCTCTTTTGGAGGCCCGGCATCCAGGCCATTTCCGTTCTTCGATCGCATCACCGAATTCAAGTTTGATAACACCTCCGCTTATCACTCATTTTTTGTGCAAGGGAACAAGCGGTACCGGCATGGGTTCCAGTTGCTGGCGAACTACACGTTATCCAAGCTGATCGAAAGCGGTTTCACTGCAGGGGACGCCGTCGACTGTTGTGCCAGCGAAAATCCTTTTGATCCCCGAGATGAGCGCGGTATCGGAAGGAGAGATCAAACCCATCGCTTCAACCTGGCCGCGGTATGGGATACACCCAATGTAGCCAAAGACAATGTCCTGGCGAAGGCCCTGCTGAACGGATGGCAACTGAATCCCATTATCAAGGTCGGAAATGGTCGGCCCTATACGGCTACTGTCACTGGAGCTTCAAGTGGTGACATCAATGGCAACGGGGACCTCCTCGATCGAGCTCCTTTTTATGGCAGGAACACTTTCCGCGGTCCCGGGTACGCTTCAGTCGACCTTCGAGTTCAGAGGAACGTTCGCTTCGACAGCCAAAGATCTATTGCGTTTATCGTTGAATTCTTCAATCTGTTTAATCGAGGGAATTTTCTCCGGCCCTTCACTGACTACTTCACCTTGACAGAAGTGCCTGGCGGTGTGAATCGGCTGGACGGGCCTCTCCCAGCATTTGGACAGGTCTACAATGCGACACGTTCAAGAGAAATCCAGTTTGCGGTCAGATTTTCCTTTTGAGGAAAAAAGCTCGAAACGCGCTCCCTACCGGTCGCGGCACAGAAAAGAGTCATCAATACCGCAGCGCCACGATGAAAAGGTAGGGCGGGCTGTCCTGAACGCGCCGCTTGAGTGAGATACCGAGAACACGGCGGTGAGGACACCGCTCCTTTACCCGTGACTGCTCGCAGCCTAGTACCACGTTTCATAAATATGACGATGCATTTTTCAAAGCCCGAACATGGAGCCTGCGAGACCTGATCCCGCCAAGCGGCTTCGCCGCCCGATGTGCGGAAAGGCTGTGCCTTTCCGGGGTCGGGGGCTATGCCAGGGCTATGCCCCAAAACCCGGGGCGCAGCGCCGATAGAATGGGAGTTCAGCGGAAAGTCGGAGACTTTCCGCACATCAGGCGGCAGAGCCGCAGCCAAAATCTAGCTCGTGATCACTAGGCTGCGCCGATCAGCAGCACAGCGAGAATACGTAACCGTAAATTGCGAAATCCAGCACTTAGGGACGGCATCGCGACAAAGTTTGGAGGCAGAAAACCGAAAGAAGAAATTCGATGCTCCTCTATCTGCGGGAGGAGTGAAGGAAGGAGGATGCTGAAATTTACACGTGGCTTGGAACCGGCGCGTTGCGTTTCTTCGAGGCCTTCCGTGCAATCAACCCATAGCCCTTGGCTCTAGCTTCTTTCTCCAAGGCCTCGAGTCGAGCGAGACCCTTGTCACGACTGCCTGCGGCCATTTCAATTTCCCCAAGTGTCAGGCGGGCTTCCAACTGCGTAGAGACCAGACCGGCCCTCACGGCTTCGGCCAAGATCGCGTTCAGACTGTTGGTTGCCTTCGCAGTTCTTCCCAGAACGGCATCGATGCTGGCCGCAGTTATGGCAACCGCGAACCGGCTGCTACGCTTGCTGGTCTGCCTGGAAAGCGCCAGTGCACGCTCAATGGTTTCCTGGGCCCTGGCCGGTTTCTTTTGCGCAAGCAACGATTGAGCGAGAACTGCCTGCGCTGACACCTCATCATCAACCCGCTGCTGCTTTTGAAATTCCTCCAAAGCCTTGGCGACGAGTTCTTCAGCGGCCTTTGGATCGCCCTCTTCGAGCGATATCTGAGCGAGTGCGAGTTGACTTTCCGCTATACCTCCTTTTTCACCAAGCTCCTTCCGAATGACAAGAGCTTCATCGTGATGCTCTCTTGCCTCCCTTAGGTCTCCCTCCGTGGCCAGGACGTCGCCCAGACCCGAAAGTTTGTGTGCCAGGAAGCTCCGGTTCCCGATTTGACGAAACGTCCCGACAGACTGAGTGTAGAGATTCTTAGCCCTGGCAAGATCTCCCCGCTCAGCCTCCAAATCTGCGATGTTTCCAAGTACGGTGGCTTCCGCATTCTTGTCCTCGATCCCCCGAAAGATCTTCAGGGCCTGTAAATATCTTTCTTCTGCTTGAACCAGCTCTCCCTGTAGAGCCAGCACATTCGCGATATTATTCAGTGATGTTGCTTCGTTGTTTCTGTCGCTGATCTCGCGGAAGATTGGTAAGGCTCGCTCGTACATTCTCTTTGCTTCAGCCAGCTTGCCTTGATCGAGCGCCAGGTTGGCAAGATTGGTGAGTGCAGCCGCCACTCCTTTCTTGTCGCCAATTTTGCGATGAGTGGCCAGCGCCTCTTGACCCATTGCTTTTGCCGCGGACAGGTCTTCAAGGTCACGGAGCATTACAGACAGGTTCGTTATCGCATTGGCAGTACCCCAAGGGTCTCCTGCAGCGGAATAGATATGTTTTGCGTCCTCAAGGACCGACCTTGCCTGTTCCCGGCGCCCAAGACTCCGAAGGGCCTGACCTTCCAGGAGTCGCGCCCCAGCCACTAGCAGGCGCGCCCCTAGGGCTTTTCCTTTCTCAGCAGCCTTGGCCGCGGCTGCCTTTTCCCTTTCAAAGTCGGACAGGGCGCCTGCCGCCCGTGACTCCACGATATCAATTCTTGGATGGTTTCCATCCGGGGGTGGTAATTTTCGTAGGAGTTCGATCGTGGCTAAAGCTTCTCTCCCCTTGCCATCCGATATCTGGGCAGAGGCCAGCTGCAGCCCATACTCGAGATTATCTTTATGGTAATCGAACAGCGTTCGATAGACCTCGGCTTCCTTTTGCCAGTCGCGCTCTGCCTCCCGGTATCGTCCTTCGACCAACAACTGCTGTTCGCGAGACAGGTTGGCCGAGAGATCGAACGCTTTCTTTGCCTCTTGCTTGGCTCGCTCGCCATACCCGAGAGCAGAAAACGTGGTGGCCAGGGCGGAGTGAGCCAGTGCATAGTCAGGATCGGCTGCCACAGCTCGCTCAAGCAGATCCCGCGCCTCCAAAGCGTCAAAAAGCCGCAGTCGGTATAGCCCTTCGGAGTATAGCTGTGCAGCCTCACGGTTCGAGGGCTGTGATGCCCGCAACTGGGCTGTCTCGGTCATGGTCAGCTGTTCAATACCTAACTTTTCTCGCAGACGCATCCCAGCCTGCCGAATTAAGGCGACGGGGTCTGATTTAGTTCCCGTAGCACTCGCGGTGACGATTTCCCCGCTTGCAGTGTCATGTAGACGCAAGTCCAGCCGAACTTCCTCCCCGTGCACGATATAGGAGCCAGAGATGACCAGGTCGGTTCCGAGATAATTCCGAATCCGGCGCAGGGTATCCTTGTTAAAACTATCAGTTTCGGGTAGAACGAGTTCAGTCTTAGCGTGGACTACATCTTCACCAGAGACGGTGCGGAGCTTCTCCCCAGCAGCTAATTCGGTCGTGAGCATTTCCGAGAAGGAGGTCGATAGGGAAGCCCTGTCGCCCCGCTCCGAGCGGTCCTTGAAACCCAACACGGCAAAGGACCGACGTGATTTGATGGGCCCTGGAGAAGAGCTTCCATTCCTTAGCGTCTGATCGCTCACTCCGTTAGGGCGCAGCCCAAGCAGGT
Source organism: Acidobacteriota bacterium (assembly GCA_022616615.1). GTDB lineage: Bacteria > Acidobacteriota > Terriglobia > Versatilivoradales > Versatilivoraceae > VFZK01. The sequence goes on along the minus strand of JAKEER010000755.1, from coordinate 4,447 downwards.
AGGCCAGCCCCAAGGCCAAGACCACAAGAATCATCAGCACGGCCACGACCCGGTTCCAACGCTTAAGGGGCACAACCGGGACAACCGGCACAGCCGGTGGTAACGCTGGAACACGCAACAAGTCCAGATCGGTGCACAGCTCTTTGTCTGACTCGTAACGGCGCTCCGGATCCTTTTCCAGGGCCTTGAGGATAGTCTTCTCCAATGCCACCGAAACGCTGGAATTCACCGCCCTGGGTGAGGGTGCAGGCTGATGCAAAATGGCATCAATGAGCCTAGGTGGGTGAGTTTCTGGAAAAGGGCGGCGGCCTGTAGCCATTTCATACAGCACAGCCCCGAAGGAATAGAAGTCTGAACGCGCATCCACCTTATCACCGCGCAGTTGCTCCGGCGACATATAAGGCAAAGTACCTACCACTCCTTCTGGTTCGGCTAGACTCCGAGTTGTTGCTGTCACGCTCACTGGCTCCACGAGTTTTGCCAGCCCGAAGTCGAGGACCTTCACATGCCCTTTCGGGGTCACCATAATGTTCCCGGGCTTGAGATCACGATGGATGAGTCCCTGCTCATGCGCGCTCTCCAGCGCCAGGGCGATTTGGGCGCCCAGTGAGGCTACCTCCTCTTCGGACAAGGGATGCTCAGCGAGCTTCTGCGCCAGCGTTGTCCCTGGCACGTATTCCATTACGAGGAAATCCATGCCCGCTTCGGTGTCGAATTCATAGATCGTTGCAATATTGGGATGATTTAGTTGGGAAAGCGCTCGTGCTTCTCTGTGGAACCGCTGGCGTGCAAGTTCGTTTGCGAGCATGCCTGTGGGCAATACCTTCAAAGCCACATGACGGGACAGGCGATTGTCCTTTGCCCGGTATACTACGCCCATCGCTCCGCTGCCGACTTTTTCCAGGACGCAGTAGTGGCCCGCGAGCGTTTTCCCAATCAACGGGTCTGCCTCCGGCGCGCCTTTCGCCCCGTCCATCTGCCGTTCCTGGGAACCCTGGAGCTCAGGCACAGCCCTGAGAGACCCGAGATCTGTCATGAGCTCATTCATCCCTTGATAGGCTATTTCCCTGTCCCTTTGCAAGGCCCTGAAGATAATCTGTTCAAGCCTTTCAGATCGGGCTTGCTCTAAAGAGGGCGGGAGCGTGTTCACCATCTCATGAGTGAAGGCTTGATCATGAAACGCCTTAAAGGGAATCTCTCCGCTGGACATTTCATACAGCACAATCCCAAAGGCAAAGATATCCGAGCGGAAGCCGGCCTGTGTATCCTGACCGTCCTCTTGCGTCAGACCGACACTGCCACGGACACCGCTATTTGCGCACAGCTTGATAAGTGCGAAGTCAGTGATCTTCACACCCCCGTCTGAGGTCAACAGCAGATTTTCCGCCTTGAGATTGCCATGAACGATGCCGCAGCGATGGGCATGCGCCAATGCCTCTCCAACCTGCTGGGCATAGTCAATGATCAGTTCTAGGGAGAGCGTTTGACCGACAGTCTTTAGAGCGCTGATTTGGGACTTAAGGGTACCTCCAGGCAAGTATTCAACGACGAGAAATCGCTTGCCCTCAACCTCCTCTCCAGCAAACATCCTGACGATATGCGGATGCTGCAAACCTGCAATGGCCTTGGACCGGGATGTCAGTTGATCTGTTGTGAATTGAGAAGGCAGGAACTTTATGACAACCGGGCAATTGAGCTCTAAGTCCTGGGCCTTATAGGCCACTCCCAGGCTTCCTTCACCCAGAATCTCCAAAAACTGATACTGCCTGATCGTTTGCCCAATCATCTTTTGGATCTTGGTATTTTGCACATTGTGGAGCATCGCTCAGGTTCTTTTCAATTGGATTGATATGCCCACCCAGAAAACCCTACTGGCTACCCGGAACGAGAGCAAAGCCGCGGATGCCTCGCTCTGGTCGATCCCTGCTCGGCGATGACTTATCATTGGAGCCGGCTGACCCGAGGCAGATGTTCATACTGACCTTGCCTGAGCTTCTCCACGTCAGCGCAATCGCAAACACCCAGAGTTGTCGTAACAAAAATCTCTTGGGCTCCCACGCTGTGGAGTTCCGGGATAGCCAGGCACTGTCGGTCACCCAGCAATCCCGCGCGGAAGAGAGAGGGCTGTGAAAGAATTCCCGCAACGCGGTAGGGAACGCCCCCGCTGTGGCGTTCCCCGGGGCAACGGAACACTCATTTCAGATGGTTTCACCACCCAACAGGGAATGGGACGACGCCCGTTCCCTACAAGAACCGAGTTTTTTCACAGCTCCAGGAGGATTGAGGGGGTGAGGCCCCCTGTGCTCGATTCTCGTTGACGCTATTCATGAATAGTTCGGGCTAAGAGTATTTCACCCTGCTGGAATCTATTTCACCAGGCTCAGTAATTCTTCTTCCGTCCACGGTTTTTTTCAGTCGGCTGTGGCTGAACGGACCTCGCGAACGGTGGCGGGCTCTATCAGTTGAGCTTGATTTCCCCATTGGCGACGGATGTAGCTTAGAAGGGAAGCCATTTGGGCATCATCCATTTCCGCGCCAAATCCTGGCATGACCTCTGCCCCCCCTTGTTTTCCTTGGAGCAGGATTCGAATCAGCCGGCTTTCGATTCCCTGGACCCATTTTGAGTTGACTAACGATTTTTTCATTCCTTGGCCGGTCGCCAGATGACAGTAGCTGCATCTCGATCGGTAGCTCTGCTCTCCGAACCGGAGAAAGGGCTGCAGCTCCTTCGCCGGAGTTTTTTTCTGCTCCGAACTGTCCCAATGCTTCCGAATCAGCTCTGCATGGTGAGGATCGCGATGTTTGCGGATGGCAGCTAGAGTGCCCTCGGTGATTTGCCCGGGCTGAACCTGACCGGAGTCCACCGCTTCCAGCAACACCTTTGCCCCCGCACTCCGGCTGGCCAGCACTTCTTGAGCTGTGAGCTGCAGATGTCGGGGCAGACCTGCATAGGACTCGATGAGCTTCGGCGCAATTTCCGGACTGCTAAAGCCCTGCAAGCTTGCCAGAAGATCGGCCCGCAGGCTCTCCGACGGTTCTTTCTGAAGCAAACCCAGAAAAACCGGCACGGCGGCGCTGACTCGCAGATCGGCAAGCGCCGCTATGAGCGCTTTGCGGTCCGCTTCGGGCTGGCTGGCATCGCCGGCCAGGCGCAACGCGGCAGGAGTTGCTTCGCTGATCTTCAGTCGCAAGGCCAGGCTCACCCGAGCAGGGTGCGCGAACCCCACTTGCGAGATCTTTTTCTGCAAGGGACCAGGATCGAATTCCACGAAGTCTCCGCGAAGTCCTTCCTCCATGCCCCGCACGAGCGCGTCTTTCAATTCCATGCTGGGGGCCATATCCAACAACTGGCTGCAAACTTTCAGGCTGGCTCGACAACGCTCGGTCCTATAGTTGACGAGCCAGCCGGAGTACTCTGCCTCCTTCAGCGTGTAAGAGAATTTGTCTCCGCGCTCGGTTGTGAACCGTCTGCCCAGCCGGACAGCGATGTGTTTCTTGAACAGTGGCGACTCCCAGACAACCGGGCTGTCCAACATTTGCAGCACGAGAGGGAGATCGTTGCTCACTTTACTTTCCAACGCCCACCAGAGCAGCAATGGAATATGCGAGTCATTCACGTCCTCGCCGCGCAGCAGCAGTTCGCGGATGATTGGAAGCGCATCCCGCGCCAGAAGCCGCTTGCAAGAACTCGCCAACTGGCTGCGGACTTCCACGCTGGATTCTCTGCGCGCCAGCTCCACTAATTTGGCTTGGATTGCTGGCGTCACCACTTTGGAATCACCGAGCAGCCGCACCGTCCAGCACCGCACGTACGCATCGGGATGCGTTAGTTGCCTCTGAGCAAAAGCATCGTCCCAGCCGCCGCTGAGATGGACGGCCCACAGGGCCTCCAGGGCCAATTGCCCCCGGTTGTTTTGAACCAGTCTTTTGAGAGCCGGCGCCACGCTCGAGTCACGCCGATCGGCCAAAAGCCGCTTCGCTTGCTCGCGGAACCATTTGTTTGGATGGGAGAGGGATTCGATCAACTGCTCGCTGCTGAGCTTGGAGAGGTCGAAGGGCTTGATCCGTTGCGCGCCCTTGGCTTTGAGGCGATAGACGCGGCCGTTTGACTTATCCCAGTTGTCGTGTGGACTCACGTGGCTCAGGCGAATATCGAACCAATCGGCAATGTACACAGCTCCATCCGGACCGGCGCGCGTATCCACCGGCCGAAACCATCGGCTATTCGACAACACCAGGGCATCGCTGTCTTCGGTTCTGAATGAAGACGTGTCTGGGAGCAGCCGGCTTGCCTGCATGCGATTGGTGAGTGCCATTCCCGCGATCATCTGGCCCTCGTATCCGGGCTGCTGGCCGCGCCCTTTCGCCGCCCGGCTGATCTCAATCCGCCGGTGCTTGACGCTCCGCACTCGGCTGCGCAGCCGCGTCCCGACTTGGCCGGCTTCCT
>JAKEER010000754.1 GCA_022616615.1 Acidobacteriota bacterium | reverse complement strand
CTCGAGGGTTACCTCGCCGATACCTGGAAGGTCCGGCCTAACTTGAGTCTGGACCTGGGGATCAGATACAGCTACACCTTCCCCAATCGTGCGGTCAATAATGATATCTCGACATTCGTGCCCTCGCTATTTAGGCCCGAGCAAGCTCGACAGGTGATCCCCACAGGTCCAGGCACGGGGAGCCTGAGACCTGGAATCGGGGATCCGTTTAACGGAATCGTAATTCCAGGGGATGGATTTCCCGAGGGTTTCGAGCAAACCTTCGCCGGCGCCAACGATCCGGCGATCAGGGCTCTCTTCAAAGGTCTGCCCCGCAGTATTTCCGACAACTTCAGCGTCTTTTCTCCCAGAGTTGGCTTTGCCTACGATCCCACGGGATCCGGCAAATTTTCGATTCGGGGCGGCGCCGGTATGTTCACCGATATTTTGCCGACTGGGTTCTTTGCAGCCGGTGGGACGAATCCGCCCTTTAATGCGATACGTCAAGTCCTAAACGGGAGACTGGAGGATCCAGCCGGTGGCAACGCCGCGGCCGAATTCCCTCTTAACATCACTGGTTTCCTGCCCAATTTGGAGGCGCCCATCACTTATAAGATGAATTTGGGTATTCAGAGACAACTGTCTTTCAGTTCGCTGCTGGACGTAAACTACGTGACTTCTCAGAGCAGGCACAACATCCGCCGGGTTGACTTCAACCTCGTACACCCTGCCGTTCGGGTGGCAAACCCTGGCGTCAATCTCAACGCGATCCGTCGTTTTCCGGGTTATGGATCGATCCTGCTTTACGAAAGCTCCGCATCCTCGAATTATCATGGCCTCCAGATGGGACTGACGCGGCGGTATGCCAAAGCATTGACCTACAGCGTGGCCTATACGCTCTCCAAAGCGTTGGATGATGGTTCAGGAAACAACTCTGGCGTCGAGGATATTACCAACTACCGAGGCGAGCGTTCCCACTCCGACCTCGATCGTAACCATGTGTTGATGATGAGTTACGTCTGGGAAATTCCCTTCGGGGGAAGAGGAAACCGCTGGTACGAGAAGGTCTTCGGTGGTTGGGCGATATCAGGAATTAATCAGTTTCAGACTGGACCCTGGCTGACACCCACGATTGTAACTGCTACTGGAGTTCGGCGCCCTAATCGTGTTGGAGAGTTAACTTACCTTGACCCGCGCCAGGTGCGAACCCTCACCGGCGGAGACGGTCAACCGCGCACCGGCAACTTTTACTTCGACCCGGGTCCCGGCGGAGCCTTTGTGGCGCCCCCTGCCGATCGGTTTGGAAACAGCGCTCCCAACGTTATACGCGGGCCGGGACGCAACAATTGGAACATCGCTCTGATGAAAGACTTCCGCCTTAAAGGAGAGGATATTAAATTAAAGTTCCGGGCAGAGGCTTTCAACATCTGGAACCACGTGCAGTTCAATAATCCCAACACGACTGTGTCTGACCGTGCCTTCGGGACGATTTCCTCGAGTGCGCCAGGCAGAAATGTTCAGCTTGGGTTGAAACTGGAATTCTGACTGCATTCTGTCTGTCATGGTTGAAACACCAAGAACGGACGCCAGGTTAAGGAGCAGGGCATGACCGGCAGGGCTCCGTCCAAGTCCCCCTTAACAAAGGGGGACAGCGGTTTGGCAGAAACCGCGCGGGGGTTGTCGTGCTTCCGGTTGGCGAATATGCCAGGACAACCCCCAAGGCCTGCGGCCTTTGCCCCCTTTTTTAAGGGGGACTTGGCCGCCGACCCGCTGTTTTGAGGCTGACTCTTGACTTCGACGGAGCTTTGGCATGACCGCCGACGAGTTGATTGAGCTGGGTGATCGCATCGCTAGGCGAATCGACCCGTTATTTAACAGGTGTACAAGTAGCAGGACACTGTGCGGGGCCTAATCAGCGCCCCTCACCCCCGATCCCCTCTCCCCGAGCGGGGCGAGGGGAGAGGACAGGCAAAAGTCATGTCCTCCAACCACTGCTCGGACTAAATAGTGTTGCTGGAGAACAAGACGGACGAAAGAAATTCCTTCCTTGGCGTTCTTGGCGTTTCGGCCTTCCGGCGGCTGACTTGGGAAGCCCTGTTAAGTCAGCGCTTATGGGGCGACCGCCCCGATCCATTCCTACAATAGTCAATGAAAGCGATGTTAAGGCTTACAAACTGACGAGTTGATAGCTATGAATCGATCTTATTTGACTTCATTCCTCTTCATTCCGTTACTCCTGCTAGCCCAAACGACAGGAAAAAATATCCCCCACCATCAGTCCGACGGTCGTTACCTTCTTCCCAACGGCTGGTCGATTTCTCCGGCCGGTCGGCAGATCGAGTTGGGCGGACTCCCCCTCAAGCTCCTGGCCATCCCCAATCAGCCTTTTGTACTTGCTATGAGCAATGGTTACAGCGAACACTTCATCGCTGTCATCAATGTGGATCAGGAGAAAGTCGTCCAGCGGGTGCCCATTCGCCAGGGCTGGATGGGCTTGGCTGCCACTCCAGACGGAAATACTCTGTTTGCCTCTGCGGGGGCAGAAGATCGTATCCTGGTCTACCAATTCTCCAATGGCAGGCTGAGCTATAGCTCCGATATTCCTCTGGAAGCCCGCACCTTCCCTGCCGGCTTGACGGTCAATCGCAAAGGGGATCGGCTCTATGTCGCCGCCAATCTCAGCAACGCCCTTAAAGTCGTGGACCTGAAGACCGGGCGCGTCACGAACACCATACCTGCCGGCGAAAAGCCTTATACTTGCGCCGTTTCGGGAGATGAGACCGTGGCCTACGTGAGCAACTGGGGTCAGGATTCGGTAGCCGTCATCCAGCTTAAAGAGTCCCATCTGTTCAAAAGCATCAAGGTCCAGGAAAAACCAAACGATCTGCTACTCACGCGGGACGAGGCCCGTTTGTTTGTCGCCAATGGAAATCGCAACACAGTCTCTGTCATTGACACCCAAAAGACTCAGGTCATTGAACAGATTGACGTGGCTCTCCTTCCCAACTCACCGCTCGGGAGCACTCCCAACGCGCTTGCCATTAGTCCGGATGAGAAAACGCTCTACGTGGCCAACGCCGATAACAATGCTTTGGCGGTCATTGACGTCTCCAAGATAGGAAAGAGCTCATCCCTAGGGTTTATCCCCACGGGCTGGTATCCGACGGCAGTCGCTACTGTCCCAAGCGGAAATAAACTGGTGGTTGCCAACGGGAAAGGCCTGGTCTCCCTTCCCAACCCGGCCCGAGAGCCATCGGCTCCAGTGTCCAAGAATCCGCGCCATACTTATATTGGGGACTTGCTGGAAGGAAACATTTCCTTCATCGATTCTCCGGGTGAGAGGACCCTGGCTGAATACTCCCAGCAGGTTTATCGGAACTCGCCCTTCGCTCGCAAGCGGTCCCAAGAGGCTAAAGCTCCTTTCCCTCCGGGTTCGAAGGGTCCGATTAAATATGTCTTTTACATCATCAAAGAGAACCGAACTTACGACCAGATCTTCGGCGATATGAAACAAGGAAACGGCGACCCTGACTACTGTCTCTTCCCGGAGAAAGTGACGCCGAACCACCATGCTCTGGCCGGGAGCTTTGTTCTGTTCGACAACTTCTACCACGATGCTGAGGTGAGCGCCGACGGCCATCATTGGGTAACCAGCGCCTATGCCACGGATTATGTCGAAAAGTTTTGGCCTAGCATGTATGCCCAGAAGGGCAAGAAGGAACGCTTGAGCCTGCACGATGACCCGGTGGCTTACTCGGCTGGCGGCTTCCTTTGGGATCTTTGCGCCAAAGCCGGGATTTCCTATCGCAGCTATGGGGAGTTTGCCCGCATCCATTTCGCAGAACCCGGGAAAGTACGCGCCGCGACCCCGAGTCTGGAAGGCCACATTCATCCTACCTACTATGGTGCGGACGGCATTCAACAAATGTCCGACCGCAGGCGCTTGGAAATCTGGCTGGAAGAATTTCGCCAGTTCGAGAGGGAAGGAGAGATGCCTCAATTTACGGTGCTTTCCTTGCCGGGAGATCACCTGCTTGGCACCCGTCCCGGAGCCCAAACTCCCCGCGCCATGATGGCTGAGAACGACTGGGCTCTCGGGAAAATGGTGGAGGCGCTTTCTCACAGCCGCTTCTGGAAGCAGTTAGCCATTTTTGTGGTGGAAGACGATACGCAGGGTGGACCGGATCACGTGGACGCCCACCGCGCTCCGGCGCTAATCATCAGCCCGTACGTTCGGCGCAATTATGTGGATAACACGATGTATTCGACTTCCGGTCTGTTGCGAACCATGGAGCTCGTCCTGGGCTTACCGCCGCTCACCCAATTCGATGCCGCAGCCGCCCCGATGTGGGCGGCCTTCCAAGCAACACCGAATTTACGCCCCTACAAAGCGCTGCCCGCTAATATCGATTTAGACGAGAAGAATCCTCCCAATGCCTATGGCGCCAAACGGTCCACGGAAATGACTCTCGAAGTCGCTGACACCGCAGATGACCGGGAGTATAACGAGATTCTCTGGAAAGCCATCAAAGGCCCCGCGGCCGAGCTTCCCCCTCGCCGTGTCGCCGCTTATGTGAAAGAACGTGCCGAGGAGTAGTTCGCAATCTCGCCAACTGAAGCGGTCAAAAGAGGGTTGAAATGTCAAACAGATGAAATGCAACAACAAGACTCGGCTTAGGGCAACTCTACTCTTGGTTTTGGCGCTTCACATGAACATGGGGTCAGATCTCAGGGCAGAGGAATCATCTATCGCTAGCGGAGTCATCGTCGATGCCCTTGGGTCTCCAGTAGAGGATGCTGCCGTTCAGATCTTCAACGCTCAAGGGGAAATCGTACAAGCCACCAAGACTGATCCTGCTGGAGCCTTCCTCATTTCAGAGATACCCTACGGCGCCTTTGAATTGAGGATTTCAGCTAGAGGCTTTCAAGCGCAGCGGATGAATCTAGGTAGTGGGCAGTCACCTCACTCTGCTCTTCGAATTGTCTTGAACCCTGCAATCCTTCATTCAGAAGTAAGCGTAACGGCCAGCCGCGGAGCTGTAGAGGAGATTCGTAGAACTCCTCAAGTGGTCAACGTGAAAAATCGAGAGGAGATAAATAGAAGACCGCTGGTGACCATTGGCAATGCTCTGGAAGGCACGCCTGGCGCACTGATTCAGCAAAGCACTTATGGTCAAGCATCTCCTTTTCTACGGGGGCTGACTGGAAATCAGGTGCTGAATCTGGTAGACGGCGTGCGTTTCAATAATTCCATTTATCGGTTTGGTCCCAACCAATACCTGGCTCTTCTTGAGCCTAGCCAGGTACAGCGTGTGGAATCGATGCTTGGGCCGACCGGCTCACAGTATGGAAGTGACGCTCTTGGGGGAACGATCAATGTCATTACCGTGCAGCCCCGCTATGGCTCCGGCTCTGGTTTTGCGCTCCATGGCGAGCTCAATGTCTTTGGGGGTAGTGCTGATGCCTCAGGAGGTGCAAACACTCTGCTTTCGCTCGGGAACAAACGGCTATCGTGGCTCGTAGGAGCTACCGGTCGCCGCCACAATGACTTGCGACCTGGTGGGGGCAGAGATTCTCATCATGCGTTTCATCGTTATTTTGGACTGAACGAGACTCAGATCAAAGAACTCTTCGGCACTCGACTGCAAGACACAGGCTTTACCCAGTTGGGAGGCCATTCCAAAGTGGCCCTGCTTCTGCCTTCCGACCAAAACGTGACCTTGTGGTATGAACACAGTGAACAGACAGGAGTCCGAGGGTATAAGGACCTGCAGGGTGGACAAGGGCAGTTGCAGTCGAGCTTTGAACCGCAGGTTTTGAACTTCTTTTATGCACGATATGAGAAGTCGAAACTGGGGCGTCTGGATTCTTTGATGGGCACCTTCTCGGTAAACTCGCAGCGTGACGGGTCCATGAGGCAGGGCTTGCGCCTCGGTGACGCCATCACCCGAGACTATAGCCGGGTCAACTCATACGGCTATGCGATACAGGCAATGTCTCATATCGGCAACCGGCAGGCTGTGGTTTTCGGAAGCGAAGCTTACCAGGAGCACATCCATTCTGCACGGCTGCAGCAGAATCCCATGACAGGGCAAAGCACGGAAAAGCGAGCCCTCTATCCGAACGGCTCGAATTACACGACCTATGGCCTGTTTGGCCAAGACTCCTTTGAGTTGGTCAGGGGCAAGCTGCGCACTGTATTCGGTGGCCGATATACGGAGGTCAGGTTTGAGACCTTTGCAGAGCGCAACCGCGACAGTTCGAATCGGTCCCTGGGAGTGGTCGATTCTTCTCAAAGCTTTCGTGACCTTACTTTCCACACCAGCCTGGCTTGGCAAATGACGCCGCACCTGGGTCTGAATGCTCTAGCAGGGCGAGGTTTCAGGGCGCCCAACCTGAACGATCTTGGGGCCATTGGCCTGAACGACCTAGGCTATGAGGTGCCGGCAACGGAAGTCACGACTGTCGGCGGACTGGTCGGGACGAACTCCGCAGAAGGCGCTTTGCCGACCGGCAAAGCAGTTGAAAAACTTCGGGCAGAGAAGCTCTACAATTCCGAACTGGGCATCACGTTTCAGAATCGGCGCCTCTATAGCCGCGTCAATGTTTTCGATGCGGAGCTTCTCGATCCGATTGTGCGGCGGACGCTGCTGTTCCCTTCCAATCACATCCCCGCTTTCATTGCGGGAATTCCCGTGCTGCTTATTCCTCCCACTCCCGCGCAGAGGAGCGAGAACGTCGTTACAGTTGCTACTAACTTAGATAGCCGCGCGGTCAAGGCGTTTGTCAACGAGGGGCGCCAGCGTTTCTATGGATTGGAATCTCTCGCCCAGTACAGCATCTCCCCAAACTGGGCCATCGACGCCAACTACACGTTTCTGGCAGGCCGGGACCTCAATCCCAACCGTGCCATGCGACGGCTGCCGCCACAGCAGGGAGTTGTCAGCCTGCGCTTCACTCCCAGCGGCAGCCGGCTGTGGATGGAGATTGGCGGAACCCTTGCAGGACCCCAGGAAAGGCTAAATGGCGGAGACCTGGGAGATGAGCGCATCGGCGCAGAGCGGAGCCGGCGCGACATCTCGGCTTTTTTCCTGGGCGCGCGCGTGAGTCCCTACCTGCGGGCAGGATCGGACGGGTTAATCGGGACCAGCGACGATATTTTTTCGCCCACCCTTGAGACTCTGAGTCAGATTCAAGATCGCGTCCTGCCATTAGGCGCCATCGTGAATGTGAAGATCAGTGATGACAACACCCGTGTTCCTCTCTTTCTCAGAACAGCGGGCTATTTCTCTCTCAACCTGAGTGTAGGCATTCGCCTGGGAGAAAAATCAAGCTTGGATTTCGCGGTGAGAAATCTATTGGACAAAAACTATCGTATCCACGGCTCGGGCGTGGATTCGCCTGGGATCAACCTCTACATTGGATACCGGTTTCGGTTCTAGCCATCTGGTCTCAGGCGCACACACTGGTACTGGCCGACATCAATCAAGATGGTCGGCTGGATCTGGTCACCGGCAAGCGCATCCGAGGCCATGACGAAAAAGACCCCGGTTCCCTCGATCCCATGGGAATCTACTGGTACGACATCGATCCCAGAACCGCCACCTTCACCAGGCACGTCATCAGTTACAACTCCATGGTGGGTACCGGAATGCAGATGAACATCATTGACATTGATAAAGACGGTGACGTGGACCTGGTCGTGAGCGGCAAATCAGGTCTGTTTCTCCTGGAGAACATGAGGCACTTTAGCAAAAGGACTGGCGAGATCACTGGCTCGCTGGGCGGAGCGCAACGACCCAATCTTGTCGGCGACCCGCGCATTCCCAATCCCACCGTAGAGCAGTGGTTCAACACCGGTGCCTTCGCTCAACCAACGGCTTTCACGTTCGGCAACATCTCCCGGATGATGCCGAATCTGCGGGCCCCGGGCCAGCACACCTGGGACCTGGCCCTGCAAAAGTGGTGGTATTGGCAGGATCGATTTCGCATCCAGTTCCGCTCGGAGTTCTTCAATGCCTTCAACCACCCGAACTTTTATGCGCCCAATACTACGTTTGGCAACCCGGCCTTCGGCCGCATCACCAACACCTTTCTCCCCCGCGATATCCAGTTCGGGTTAAAGCTCTATTGGTGATAGATAGCGCAGCTCGAGGGTTTTTCTCCGGGCATAGGTCTCAATCGTTGCCGGCTCTTCCATCATGGAAGCCAGTTCAAACAGCTGGACCGAATTTTCAACTTCCAATTTCCGGAGGATACTGGAACAAGGATATGAACATGAAGAAGAACTTTCTCTGGGGTGCGGCTGCTTTAACCTTGATCAGTGGGTTCATGTTGACTTCCACTCTCTCCTCGTCCTCACAAAGAGCGGGCAAAATCCAATGGACTCACCTTTCCAGCAGCCATGGGGATCTGCCGGCGCCGGATGTGGGATCACAAGTAGCTACTCTGATTTTGGACATTGACAAGGATGGGGTGAACGACTTCGTGATTGCCGGCTGGGGCAAGCCGTCCATGGTCTGGTATCGACGCGGACAGCAAGGCTGGACCCGGTACTTGATTGAGAGCGGCTTGGAGTACATCGAGGCGGGCGGAGACTCCTTTGATATCGACAGGGACGGTGACCTGGATATCGTTCAGGGCGGCGATTGGCGCACGCTGAAAGAGGTCTGGTGGTGGGAAAATCCAAACCCGGACTTTCAGCCCGATGCCCCCTGGAAGCGCCACTATGTCAAGAACAGCGATGAGGGCGGCAAAAGCCACCATGACCAGATTTTTGGCGACTTTGATGGGGACGGCAAGACGGAGCTGGCATGCTGGAATCAGGCCGCGGGAAAGTTGCTTCTGGCCAGCATCCCCACTGACCCGAGAAAGGCCAAAAGCTGGCCCCTCACCGCGATTTTTCAGTTTACGCCACCGGCCCAGGGAAAGTATGAAGGCCTCGCCAAGGGCGATATTGATCTGGATGGGAAGCTGGACATTGCCGGCGCCGGCCACTGGTTCAGACACGAGGGAAGAGACCGATTTTCCGCACACGTCATCGACGCCAACCATTATTCTTCGCGTTCGGGCGTGGGAGACCTGAAGAAAGGGGGACGGCCGGAGGTCGTGCTCTCCCCGGGCGATGTCGTGGGACCCTTGAACTGGTATGAGTGGAACGGACATGGGTGGACCAAGCATACGCTGGTGGAAGAGGTGACTCACGGACATACCCTGCAAGTGGTCGATGTTGATGGCGACGGAAACCTGGACATCTTCTGCGCGGAAATGCGGGAATGGGCCGGCGGAAAGGGGCAAAATCCGGACAGCAAGATGTGGGTTTTCTATGGCGACGGTAAAGGCAACTTCACTCAGACGGTAGTCTCAGAAGGAATCGGCAGCCATGAATCGAAAGTCGGAGACCTCGATGGCGACGGCGACCCGGACATCCTGCACAAGCCCTTTGAATGGCAAATGCCTCGCATCGACATCTGGCTGCAAAATGGGACGGGAAAACCGCGCTAATTTTTCCATTTTCCATTCGTGGCGCTTCTTGCTCTATTTCTTGATAGGCCCTCCTGGAGAGAGAGCTTGAGAGCAGAAGACTGATCTCAACAGCGAGAATTTTTTTCGATGTTGTGAGGCTAAGCGCCCAGTTTCATAAATACAGTCACGTTTCCTGCAGTTCAAACATAGTTTCCGGGGCTATGGGCTACAGTTGTCAACGTGGGAGCCGCTGTCCTCAGCGGCGAATTGCCAAGGCTTAGGCTTCCCCGGCAGGTCGCCGCTCGGAGAACGGCTCCCACATTCAACGCTTTCTCGATTATGTGACCATATTTATGAAATGAAGCACTAAGCACCCAAGAGAAGAATCCAATGAAGCAAATCCTCTTCCTGTGGCTGGCCGGTGGAGTTGGGATCATCAGCCTGGCGAACCATGATCCCTCTCCGTTGTTTCTGGCTCAACGCATCGATGGGCCTTCAGAGAACTGGTATGGTCCCTTTTCTGAAGGTTCGGCTGTTTTTGATGTCAACAACGACGGCGTCTTGGATATTACCGCTGGAGCCTCCTGGTATGAGGGGCCCGCGTTCATGAAGCATCCGCTTCGCGAGGTTAAGAATCACGGAGAATTCACCAGTAACTCGGGCGAGCATCCCGTGGATGTCAACGGCGACGGCTGGACCGACCTGATTTCTTCAGGTTGGTTCGAAGATCGCAGCATTTACTGGTATGAAAATAACCGGGGTGCCGGCGGGCTCTGGAAGAGGCACAAGGTCGCCGACTCTTCCACTTTGATTGAAACTCTGCTGGTCGAAGACGTCGATGGAGACGGGGATGCGGATATCCTGCCCAATCACGTCAAGGTGGGAGGCGTCTATTGGATCGAAATGGACAAAGGGACCTTTTCCAAGCACACCGTGGGGCCCGACGGAGACCAGCACGGGATCGGCCTGGTAGATCTGGATGGAGACGGACGAAAAGACATCTTAACTCCCGCGGGCTGGTATCGCGCTCCTGAAGATCGCCGCCAGCCCTGGGAATGGCATCCGGAATACAATCTCGAAGGATTAGCTGGGATCCGCATACTGGCTTACGACGTCAACGGGGATGGAAGAAACGATCTCATCTACGGAATGGGCCACGATTACGGGCTTTATTGGATGGAGCAAAAGCGAGAAAACGGCCGGCGCCTTTGGCGGCGACACACCATCGAAGACACCTGGTCTCAGGCCCACACGCTGGTCCTGGCCGACGTGAAGCAGGACGGACGCCTGGATCTGGTCACCGGTAAACGAATCCGAGGACATGGCGAAAAAGACCCCGGTTCCCTCGATCCCATGGGAATCTACTGGTACGAGATCTACCCGAAAACCGCCACTTTCACCAGGCACGTCATCAGTTACAACTCCATGGTGGGTACCGGAATGCAGATGAACATCATTGACATTGATAAAGACCGTGATGTGGACTTGGTCGTGAGCGGCAAATCAGGTCTGTTTCTCCTGGAGAACATGAGGCACTTTAGCAAAAGGACTGCCGAAATCATTCAACGGTAGTTCGGAGCTCACTGCAACTGGCCAAAGCTTGCGTCAACCGCTGCCCGGCCGAAGGGCAACGCTTCAATGCGGGTTGTGTAAAGAGAAAT
Source organism: Acidobacteriota bacterium (assembly GCA_022616615.1). Classification (GTDB taxonomy): domain Bacteria; phylum Acidobacteriota; class Terriglobia; order Versatilivoradales; family Versatilivoraceae; genus VFZK01. The sequence continues at coordinate 4,142 of JAKEER010000754.1, read as the reverse complement.
CTAAGATGAGACTTTTCCAAAAAAGACGTGACTCCAGGCTTGCCCTAGCGCTTCCCTCACTTCTCTGTTGGCTCAGCCTTCAAACCTCAGGGCACACCCCGTCTCTCTCCTTTATGCGGCTTGAGACACTCCAACCAACAACTCTGCTGGCATGGACCTTGCCTGCTGCGGTGAATGTTTCATCGGAACTGGTGCTGGATGACTTCGGTGACGCACGCCCGCCTGGCCAGGTTGGGGGCACACGCAGCACGAGCGGCGCTGCCCGCATTGTCATCGACCAGGAAAGCCGTATCAGTATTGACGCCGGCGCGCTGCGGCTGCCGCCCGCGCAGCATTGGGGCACCATGGGGATCGGCTACGGTCCATACCGCCGCGCGCCCGGGCTGGCGCTGGCAGCGCGCTTGCGACTGGCGGATGCGCTGATCTGGGATAGCAATCCGCACAAGCTCGCTGCCGGCTGGTTTGCCGAGGCGAACCCTGTCAATCCCGAAACCAACGGATATGCCGTCCTCTTCGCCAAAAGCGCTGGCGGGATGCGCGGCGCCTTGAGAGTCAGTGGCGGGCACGGGACCGGGCCACTGGTGGACGATCTGATGCAACTCGACTTGCAGGTGATCGCTATCTTCCGCGCTGAAAGTGTGATGTATTACCTCGCCTCGGCGCGCGGCGTGCCGGGGCTGGCGGCTTACCCGGCGATGCGGCCTGTCGGGATGGCCCTGGCGCCGCAGGCAGAGCTTTTCGCCTTCGTGCATCAGCGCCACCAGCGCGACGATTTTCACGCCACCCGGCTCGAGGGGATCCAGGTCGCCACCTTACCGGGACTGGCGCATTGGTACGGAACCGCGGCGGTGGCCGATGAACTCACAGGGCGGAGCAGGCTGGAGGGCCGGCGAACGCCGGCCGGCGCGACCTCCTGGGCCGTAGAGGAAGGCCACCTTCAATTGACCGCTGAGGGGGCGAAAGCCTCCGGCGCGCCTGCTCGCGCACTAGCGTGCCTCAGCTTGCCGCAGCCCGCCGGGATCGTCGCCGCCGTGCTTGAAACCGGCAACACTCCGGGCCTGCAGCAGATTATTTTCCGCCGGGCCGACCGGGCCAACTACTGGCGGCTGGCCTTCACGGCCACAGAGGCGCGCCTGAGCCGTATGACCGGTGGGGCGGAAACAGTGGCCGCCCGAAGCAGCGCCCATCCACTGGGGCCTAAAGCGAAACATCACGTGTGGATCGTGGACGACGGCGAGATGATGCGCTGTTACCTTGACGGGGAACTGGCGCTGCAGGCGAAACATCGCGCGCACTCCGACAGCGCTGGCGCGGGGTTCGGATTTGAAAATGGCGATGATGGAAGCATCCATCACTTCGAAGTTCATCCGCGTGAGCTTCCTATCCCCGTGGCGCTGCGCCTTGGCGAACCGTACCAGCGTCTGGGCGGCAGCCTCGTCGTCGCAGATGATTTCAAAAGCGGCGCGGGGCATCTGGCAGGACGGCGAACTCCGGTCGGCGGGCTGGAGTGGGAACGCACCGGCGGCCCGGGCAATGAGACGATCGAGCTGTTGCCGGAGGGCGGTGGTCGCGCCAACCGCGAAAACTCATTCTTCATCGCCTACACCGTACCCTGGGATAACCCCTCGTTTGCTGACGTTTCGTGCGAGCTAACGCCGCCCAGCTTGCCGAAAGAGGGGCACGTGGGCCTCGTGCTCTCCCAGGATGACCGGAACTTTCTCATGCTCGGTTGGGACACCCCGACGAATTACTTTGGCCTTTGGTGCACAATCGGCGGAATTTGGCAACCCGTGGATCTCATCGTGCCCGACATTCCGACCGGTAAACCGCACACACTGCGCGCCACCTGCGACGGCGATAACTACATCCTTTACCTGAATCAAGAGCCAATCATCATCGCCAAGATTAGTGACACTTTTGTGAAATCAACAGGCATTCGCATCAACCGCGTGGGGATCGGTTTGACTCGATTTAAGGGGAAAGGAGATCAGGGAACGGTCTTCCGGAACTTTGTGGTGAGAAAATGATTTTGCGCCTGCCCCAGACCTGGCACATGCGGCGGTCAATGTACCACCACCTCCATGGCAGCGGCCTCCGCGTTTTGGATCTTTCGTCTTACGAGCCGGCACTCTAACAGTGAGAGATGCATGCCTGCCCTGCCCGACATTTGGAATCATCTGCAACGCCAATTGTTCCACGCGGGTTGCCGAAAGTTGAGATCGCTGAAGATGCAAAATTCAGTGCGCACGATCACATTCCACATACATCACCGTAGAGTTTTTGCAAGTGGGTCTAAGACTATCAACCATGAAGCTAAAAAGCGGCATAACGTCTTCGCGACGGCCGTCATCTATCTGCTCACGGCTGGGCCCTTTCTAACGCAGGCGCGTGATGACAATCCCCGTTTTCCGGAGCAAGGGAGTTTTTACCAGTTGCACCTGCTGCAGATGGGCATGGAGCACGGCAATCCAAAATACAACGAGAACGACAACTGGTTTCGCATCAACTCGCCCAATGTCTCCCTGATGAAGAACATCAAGGACCGCTACGAGACGCGTTACAACGGTCTGATGATGATTCGAGCCGACGTGGACCTCACCGCGCTGGACGCCGCGGAATTGTATCTGGAAGTATGGGGAGGGCATCCTGGGACTCACAGGAAACGTGTCACCGTTAACGGCCGAAGCACCTATGCATTGCCGGAGGTTGGATCGGGCCGTGATCACTGTACACACTCCTACCTGACTATTCCGTTGAAGCTCTCCGACCTAGTGAATGGCTATAATGCTTTCCAGTTCGCGTGCGAGAAGGAGTCGGGCTGGGGCCACTTCATTGTGCATGACGCGTGGTTAAAACTCCAACTCCCGCTGGACCATCCCACACTGACGGCCGCTGGCTTGAAGGGCTTCCGAGCCTCGGTCCGCGCGGAACTGGTCCCGGAGCGCGAGGCCTTCCGGCTTACGCTCGATGTTCCTCAACGGTTCATGTCGAACGTCGCCACGGCAAACTTTCAAGCGTTTTACGACGGGTATGATGAGAATGGGAATGGCCTGACCCGCGATTGGCACGGCCTGACTCAGCGTCGCCAGAGGCTGGCTTGGGCCGGCGAAACAAACCGCCCGCCGTTCACGGCCCTCTGGGACATTTCGATGCTGCCAGCCCAGCGCGAGATCTCCGTGCGAGCACTGGTGCAACTCAAGGAACCAACCAATGTTGTCTATCTGACTCCACCGTTGACCGGCTTGCAGACGCCGGATCGTCCCAGGCATCGTGTGACGCTCCACGCGCCGAAGGAGATTCCGGTTCCCTTCTGGTCACGGGCAGGACAAAAGAAGGAGTGCGATATCACGGTGGACGTTGCTCCCGAGCAAGTCGAACGAGCCACGTTGCACATCGCGGTGTGGGGAGGCGGCGCGGGAGCCGTCCAGAAATACTTCAAGCTCAACGGCCTTTTCTTCCCCATAGCTCCACCTAAAGGATGGGGACCGATCTATTATCATCAAATCGATGTGCCGCGCGAGGTGCTGCGGCAAGGCACAAATCACGTCGAACTGCTGTCTGACACGGAACATCACGGAATTGAAGTTCTGCTTCCTGGTCCCGCGCTCATGATCCGCAGCCACACGAAATGAACGGTTGATTTGACTGAGGACGCCGTCCATGCGTCCGCCTGGCGGCATGCCGGCTTACAAAATTGAGATTCCGGCGGCCACGTACTTCCTTGAAAGTCCGGCGCTGGTCTTTCGAGCCTGCTCGACCAAGATGGAAACGATTGGCTTAGCTTTCATCCTCAGCCCGGTAGTGGTGCGGGTGGCGAATACCGCGGCTTCCCCAATGCGGTTTACCAGCAAGCGCCGCTTCTCGTTCCAGCACTTTGACAATCGTGGGGTGAGACCCTTTCCCGCCTTTGTCGTCGGGCTGAACGACGATCGCGGTTGGAACGTTGTGGTGGCTGATACGCACACCTTTTCCCCAACTCTGGTGCTAGACCTGCGCGCTTCCTATGCCCGGCACGAAACCAAAGAAGTCAGCCCAAGTTTCGGCTTCGACCTCAAGACACTCAGATTCCCGCAAAACTTCGTCGATTTTGCCCAGCCTTTTATTCCCATGTTCAATATTTCAGGAGTTACCTCGCTGGGGCG
>JAKEER010000753.1 GCA_022616615.1 Acidobacteriota bacterium | reverse complement strand
TCCCCTCACCCTCCCCTCACCCCACCGCTGGGGCGAGGGGAGCCAAACCGTTGAAGAGCGCGCAAGAATAACGCAGGCACGGCCCCGCGAGTTTCGCGACAGAAACTATCTAAGCAAGAGGCGGCCTTCTCGATGTAATTTTCAGCCTATTGAACGAGCCCAAGCCGCAACCTCATTTTCTGCGCACCTTGGAGCCCGAAGTGCCTTCTTTTTTAGGGATTGGTTTTGATGATTTCTGGCAGCAGTGCTAGAATGAAACCCGGTTTCTATCATGAGTTCTCTTACAGTTTCTTAGGGAGCATTTTAATGGACAAGAGAAAAGTTAAGTTTCTGGCTGGCAGCCTCATCATTGTGGCTTCGATTGTTTGGCTTGGGTTCAGCGGCTTCGATGAGAGTCTGGCCTATTACAAGACCGTGGACGAACTCAAGCTGATGAAGGACGATGCCTATGGCAAGCGCTTGCGCGTTGCCGGGAATGTGGTGGCAGGTAGCATCGAGCGGTTGCCGGGCGCAGTGAAATTCAAGCTGGAACAGAAGGGTGACATTGTGCCCGTGAACTACGTTGGCAAGGACCTGTTGCCCGACACATTCAAGGACGGAGCGCAGGCCATGGCAGAAGGGCACCTAAGCCGCTCGGGTGAGTTCGAAGCGTCAAAGATTCAGGCCAAGTGCGCCTCGAAGTATGAGACTACTTACAACGTGAAGCGTGGCAAGACCTAACGAAGTGTTTGCTGCCCGTGGTCCGCTGTAGATCCAGCGCACAAAGGCAACACACAGTTAACCCCGGGGATTCCAGTCCCGCCCGCACAGTTTCTCCGCACAACCCAGCCAAAGGAATTTACTTTATGTTAGCCCTTGTCAGTGACTTTGGTCAGTTTTGTCTGCTGTTTGCCTTTTGCCTTTCCTCTTACGCGGTCGTTTCGTCGTTCCTCGGCGGCAAGATGGGCAATCGGAGGCTGGTCGAAACCGCAGAGCGGGCTGTCATTGCTGTCTGCGCGCTGGTAACGCTGACGGTGTGCACGCTTTGGTACCAACTGCTCAACGACAATTTCAATCTGCAGTATGTCGCTTCCAACAGCAACCGCGCCATGCCCTGGTATTACAAGTTCGGGGCACTGTGGGGTGGACAAGAAGGTTCTCTGGTCTTCTGGTGCTGGATTTTGTGCCTGTACTGTCTTGCCACGGTATTGATAAACCGCCAGAAGAACCGAAACTTGATGCCCTACGTCGTATGCGTCATCTCGATCGTCACGACCTTCTTTCTGCTGGTGAACAATTTCGTCGCCAACCCGTTTGACATGATCGGAGTGATTCGGGCTGGCAGTGCCACGGCAACTCCGTTTACGCCGATGGATGGGAACGGACTGAGCGCTCTGCTGCAATACTGGGCGATGGTGATTCACCCGCCCATTCTCTACACCGGCTACGTTGGTTTCACCATCCCGTTTGCTTTTGCCATCGCTGCGTTGATCACGCGCGACCTGGACGAGGAATGGATCCGCACCACGCGCCGCTGGATGATGGTGCCCTGGCTGTTTCAGGGCTGCGGTGTTTTGCTCGGAGCCAAGTGGGCCTATGTGGTTCTCGGCTGGGGTGGCTACTGGGGTTGGGATCCTGTCGAAAATGCCTCGCTAATGCCCTGGCTGGCCGGAACGGCATTTCTCCATTCGGTCATCATGCAGGAGCGCAAGGGCATGATGAAGGTCTGGAACATGGTATTGATCCTGTCAACTTTTCTCCTGTGCATCTTTGGAACGTTTCTCACGCGCAGCGGCATTGTGTCTTCGGTTCATACGTTTGCCGTGTCGCCCATCGGGCCTTACTTCTCCAGTTTTCTGTTCCTGATGATTTCACTCTCAGCTTACCTGCTGTTGACGCGGCTTGACTCACTCAAGAGCGAGAATCGGCTGGATTCGGTGGTCTCGCGCGAGAGCAGCTTCCTCTTCAACAACCTCATTCTGCTGGCATCCATGTTTGCCGTGCTGTGGGGCACCATTTTCCCGATCATCACGGAATATCTGCAGAACGAAAAGCGCACCGTTAGCGCGCCGTTTTACAACAAAGTGAATGTCCCCATCGGGCTTTTCTTGCTCTTTCTAACCGGCGTTGGCCCACTCTTGGCTTGGCGAAAAACATCGATGCAGAGCCTGAAGCGCAACTTCACTCTTCCGACGCTGGCTGCGCTGCTGACAGGTGCGATCTTTTTCTCTTTCGGCATGCGGCACTTCTACTCGATGATGTGCCTCATCCTTTGCGTGTTCGTCATGGCCACGATTCTCGCGGAATTCCACCGCGGAGCGCGGGCGCGCCGGCGGCAGGGCGAGAGTTACCTGGAGGCGCTGTGGATTCTCACTTTCCGCAATACGCGGCGCTACGGCGGCTACATCGTACACATGGGCATGGTTTTCCTGTTTGTCGGCTTTGCAGGCGCGGGGTTTAACCAGGAAATTCAGAAAGAGATGGCGCCTGGCGAAAGCCTCGAGATTGGCAACTATTCCCTCACGCTCGAGCAGGTGAAGAACGCTGACAACGCAAACTATGCCTCAGCCGTCGGCATTCTGACGGTGTACCAGAACGGGAAGCTCGTCGACACGCTATTACCTGAACGGCGCTTTTACCGCGCGCGCGAGGAGCCTACAACCGAAGTAGCCTTGCGCTCCGGACTTAAGGAAGATCTTTATGTGGTCCTGGCCGGCTTCAACCCGTCAAATACCAAAGCCATCGTCCACGTCTACTTGAATCCGCTCGTGACCTGGATCTGGATAGGCGGCCTGGTATTCATGCTGGGCACCGTGGTCTGCTTGATCCCGGACAGGCACGAAAAGGCGCTGCAAAAGGCCGCTGTCCCGGCAGGAGTTGAAGAACTGGTGAAGGCGTAGCCGTCGTCCGAGGGGTTGGTATTACGGTTGAGGAATTTGTGAAGGTGTTATGAAACACCGAACTTGGATTTGGCCTGGATGCCAGAGGTTGCGTGTCGGCGGGGTCTCCCAGTTCATGTTGGCCGCTGCCTCACTCGTCTTGCCCGCAGTGCTGCTTGCCCAGGTTTTTCCACCTGAGGTCAAGAAAGCCTCGGAAGCTTTCGTTTGCCAATGTAACTGCAATCATCAGCTCTCCGCCTGCGGGATGCTGAACTGCGGCTCGGCCACTCCTCTGCGTACGGAGATTCAGGAGCATCTCAAGCAAGGGAAAAGCCAGCAAGAAATCGTCGATGCCTTTGTCGCGAAGTATGGCAAGGTGATTCTCTCTGCCCCGCCAGCGAAAGGTTTCGACCTCGCCGCTTGGGTGACTCCTTTCGCGGCACTTGGCCTTGGACTCATGGCTGTCTACTTTGTTATCAAAGCCTGGGTGCAGCGCCGGCCAGCCTTGGTTGCACCGGCCGCGGGAAGAATTCCCGACGCTTACCGCGATAGAATGGAAAAAGAGCTAAAGGATAATGATTGATTGGTCCTGGGAGCGTGCGCGTCTCGCTCCCAGAGCGGGCTGTTGCGGACGAGAGCTGTGGTTCGGGGCCCGCTTCGCGGTGGTGCGCAGGATTCCCCCTCTTCGAGGTTTCATCCTGTCTTGACCCCAGGAGGGGACTCTTTAGCTCATGCGCGCGACTGATTTGATATGACATCCCTTATCGTCACCTGTGCACTGTTAACTGCGGCCACTCTGTTCTACATCTTTCGCCCGCTGCTGACTGGCGGCAATCCGCTGTTTGCTGATCTGGAAGGCTCGCCGAATTCGTTGAAGCGCTTGCTGCGCAAGAAAGAGACGGTGTATGAGAACATCAAAGATCTCGACTTCGAATACAAGATGGGCAAGCTAGCCGACGAAGACTATCAGCGCTTGCGGAGCGAATACGAGCAAGAAGTTTATGCGGTGATGCGCGAGATCGAGCAGATCAAGCCCGAAACGCTGCAGAAGGCCGGCACGCCGCAGGTTGTCGCCGTCCTCAAGAGCGGAAAGAAACCTAGAAAGTAGGTGACGAGTGTCTGTCGTTCCGAATCATCGTGAATGAATCTATCAAATCATAGATCCCACCCTTTTCCGTTCCTTCAACAATTGTTTATCTCTGCCGTGCTACTTCAGGCCGGGGTGCTCTTTCCTTCCACGCTGCTGGGTGAACGCACACTCCTGGGGCGCGTTGTGAACGGCACCACCAATCGCCCAGCAAGCCAGCAGAAAGTGGAACTGCTGACGCTGGGAGAAGGAATGAACAAGAATGCCGAGGCGGTTGCGGCGGCCGACGGATCGTTTCGCTTCACCTTGGCCGAAACCACCTCGTCGCCACACTGGTTGTTGCGAGCGATTTATGAGGGAGTGAATTACAACCTTTCCGTAACGCCCGATCAAGACTTGTCCCAGCCGGTAACGCTGACGATCTATGAAACCACGCAGTCTCCCGCAGGTATTGAGGTCTCGCTGCCTCTGATGCTTGCGCAAGCCAGTGGCAACTTGCTTTACGTGCAGCAGCAATACCTGCTCGACAATGCCTCGCAGCCAAAGAAAACGCTAACCGCCAGCGTGGGAACCTTCATTTTCGATACACCCGCGCGCGACTTGCTCAGCGAGCTGACCGTGTCGGTGGTCGGCCTGGCGGGCATCCCGCTGCCGCAGGAACCCTCCCCGCGCGCCGAGGGTGGTTATCAGATCAGTTATCCGATGAAACCTGGCCTGAACGAGATTCGCGTTTCGTACAAGGTGAATTACCCGACGAACCAGCGGGATTTCAAGCACCGCTTTTTTTACGCTCCCGGATCGACCAAAGTCCTCATATTGCCCGCCAGCTTGCAGGTTTCCGGCTCTGGCGTTCAGGCTGGGGGCAGCGACCCGCGCAGCCAGGCTGCGATTTACCGGGTCACTCTGGAGGCAAAAACTGCCGCAATCCAATTCAAACTGGCTGGTGATGCTCCGATCATCGCTGAAGAGGGAGAACACGGCCCCGGAGACGGCCACGACCACGACGAGCCCAAGGTGAAGGTTGTTCGCCTCTCGAACCGGGTGATTGAGAACAAGGCCTTCATCCTGGGTGGTTTCGGCGTCGTCTTCGTTGCTGCGATTTTCCTTGCCATTCGGAAGAAGGCAGCCTGGAGACAGACCGCCACAACCAAAATGCAAACCGCAGAGACGCGGAGACGCAGAGAGTGAATCGGAGAAACGGCGACGTGCTGCAGGGTGCGCTTCTTCTCAAGCGCACTGCCGATCCATGAGATTCAGAGTGACTTGATGGGTTTGCCAGGGTCTGAGTTCGCGCAATTTCTGTGTGATTCCGTGTGCTTCCGTGGCTGATACCCCCATCGTTCGCCTCGAGAAGGTCGAAAAGTGGTTTGGCCGCACCAGCGCGCTGCAGGGGGTTGACTTGGCGGTGCAGCCGGGCGACTTTATGGTGTTTCTGGGCCGCAACGGAGCCGGTAAGTCGACCTTGCTGCGCGTGGTGGCGCGGCTCGTCCGCCCCAACTCCGGGCGAGTGGAAGTTTGCGGCATCGACGTTTTACGTCATCCCGAAGCGGGACGAGAACGGCTGGGCTTCGTCGCTCACAGCAGTTATCTCTATCGCAATCTCACGGCTTTCGAGAATCTTCAGTTCTTTGCCCGGCTTTACAATCTGAACAGTGCCAACGACCGGATCCACGAGGCCCTGCGTTGGGTGGGACTGGAAAAGAGCGCTTTAAGACAAGTCAAAGGTTTTTCGCGGGGTATGCAACAGCGGCTCTCGATCGCGCGCGCGACACTGCATAACCCGGAAATTCTACTGCTGGATGAACCCTTCTCAGGCCTGGATCTGGAAGCTTCGGAGCTGCTCGGTGAGTGGCTCCAAAGTTTTGCGGCCAATGGGAAAACGGTCCTGATGGCCACCCATGACCTCGAGCAGGGACTGGCGGGCGCTAGGCGCTGGGCTTTCGTCGACCAGGGAAGGATTGCGGAAGAGGTGGCCGGAACCGACGCGGAGATTCGCCACTGGTACAAGCGGTTTCTGAAAGAGAGACAGCGTGACGTTTCTTAAGCAAGCGGGCGCGATCTTTTGGAAAGACGTTCTCACCGAGTTCCGCACGAAGGACGCCCTAACGTCCATGCTGCTCTTTGGATTGCTCGTCATCCTGATGTTCCATTTTGCCTTCGAACCCGACAGCCTGGAAACGGAGCGTTACGGCCCCGGGCTGCTCTGGATGACTTTCGTTTTTGCAGGCCTCCTAGGTATGAACCGGGCCTTTGCTGGCGAGCGAGAAAACGACTCGCTGCAGGGCCTGATGCTGGCGCCGATCAGTTGGGGCGCCATCTACCTGGGAAAGATGCTGGCTAACCTTGCTTTCATGTTGGTGGCGGAGGCGGTGATACTGCTCTGCTTTACCATTTTCTTCAATTTCGATCTGTTGCCTCGCCTCGGTTGGATGTGCGGCATCACGCTGCTGGGCACCTTGGGCTTTGCCTCGCTGGGAACCATTTTGGCGGGGATCTCGATGAACACCCGCATGAGCGACGTCATGCTTCCCATCCTGCTGCTGCCTATCGCCCTGCCTCTGGTGATCGGCGCGGTGGAATCGACGGCAGCGGTCTTCACCGATCCTCCGGGTGAAGCGTTAGGCTTTTGGGTGAAGTTTTTGGTCGCGTTTAATATTATCTTTATCACGCTGCCATTGATGTTGTTTGAGTATGTGCTGGAGGAGTAGGCTGGGGAATGGAATGGGAAATGACGGAGAGTAGTGTTCCATCGTTCCAGTACTGCTTTAGGAAGGTGGTTCCAGCGGCGTCAGAGCCAAACAACTGGGGTATCTGTCTGCCGTACGTCCTCTGCTTGACCGCCAATTGAACTTCAGGCTGAGCGATTCCGTCAAATCGCACATCCTGGCCTTAGCCGAGGAATGATGATCGTCATGAAATTTTCCAGACTGTTGCCCTGGCTCACCTTCGGGTTCATGCTGCTGTCGCTGTACCTCATCTTCATGTACGCTCCTACCGAAGCCACGATGGGCGAAGTGCAGCGCATCTTCTACTTTCATGTGTCGTTGGCTTGGACCAGTTTCCTGGCAATCTTCATAGTGTTCATATATAGCATCCGTGTCCTAGCCAGTAGAGAACGAGATCTCGACATCAAGGCAGTCTCTGCCGCCGAAGTGGGTGCCGTCTTTAGTACGACGGTGCTCATCAGCGGTCCGCTATGGGCCAAGCCGGTATGGGGCATCTGGTGGACTTGGGACGCTCGCCTGACATCGGCGTTTGTTCTGTGGCTGATCTACGTGGGTTATCTTGTGTTAAGACGACTCGTGGAGTCTGCGGAGCAGCGAGCCCGCCTGTCAGCCGTGTTTGGGGTCCTGGGAGCTGTGGATGCTCCGATCGTTTACATGTCGAACCGCTGGTGGCGGACCCAACATCCGCAGCCCGTGATAGGCGGGGGTGAAGGCGCCGGTCTCGATCCGCAGATGAGATTGACTCTCTATGTCACCTTTGCGGCTTGTGTCTTGCTTTTCTTCTGTCTGTGGAGGGTTCGCTGCGATCTCGAACGCACGCAAGAAGTCGTGGAATCACTGCAGCGTCAACCTCAGTTCAAGGGGGCTTCATGAGTTTCCTCTTTGCTGCCTACACGATCATTTGGGCTCTGTTTTTTGTTTACGTCGTTAGCATTGCACGGCGTCAGAAGAAAGTGCAGCAAGATCTGGCCCAAGTCCAGGAGTGGCTGGAGCGGCAGAAGAAGTAAGGTGTGCTACTTTTCAAACCGACAGAGAAGCCTTGCAATGATTACTCAGCCTCGGCTTAACTTCGTCTTGCTCAGCGCGGCGTTCGCGACAACGCTACTCCACTGCAACCGGACAGCGCCTGAGCCTGCTAAGACGGAACGCGCAGTCCAAGAGGTTAAGATAACGGTAAAGGGCGAGTATTCTCCTGACAGAATCACGGTCAAAAAAGATCGCTCTGTCCGGCTGATGTTTTATCGGGAAGACGACTCTGACTGCACGGCCGAGGTCGTGTTTCCTGATTTCAACGTAAAGAAGGAGCTGGCCGTGAAGAAAGAGACGGTCGTTGAACTGATTCCCCAGAAGGAAGGCGAGTTCACCTTTGCTTGCGGCATGGATATGCTCAAAGGGAAGCTCGTAGTGGAGAAGTAAGACCAACCGTGCCCGCCAAACTTTGGGGTAGGACGGGGCTGTCCTCAGCCTCCTGCTGCGGCCGAGGACACCACAATAGCTGCGTGGTGAGGACACCGAGACCCTCCGTTTGAAGTTTGTTTTCATGAAGCTGCTCGTGCTGCTGCCGCGTCGCCACGACGGACGAAAATACTGTGGATAATCTTGAAGCTGTGAAAAATTGACAATTCGGCTCCCCTCGCCTCCCGTGGCCTCTCGTGAGGGGGGGGGAGGGGAGCTGTGAAAAAATTGAAATTCAGAAAAACAATCGGCTCCCCTCTCCCCAACGCGGGAGAGGGGCTGGGGGTGAGGGGGATTGCCGTACTGTTACAACTTACGCCTTTCTTTCCGCATCTGGCGAGCTTCTTTGGCCTCTCTTCCGGAATCGATAGAGCGTGCACCGCCCCCTCACTCCTAACCTCTCTCCCCCTCTCGGGGGCGAGAGGAACCGAGATTTTCAATTTTCTCACAGCTCCAGGGGTTGGGGGGAGGGGCGTTGCACGCAGTAGCGATTCCGCCATGAACGCCGAAGACGCTTGCTGGATGCTGAAAGGCAAGCCGCGATCACAGCGTAGCGGTCCCCCTCACCCCCCCTCACCCCCAGCCCCTCTCCCGCGTTGGGGAGAGGGGAGCCGACTCTTTCGTTAAGTTTCAATTTCTTCACAGCTCCCGTGGACAAAGGGGGACTGCACGGGATGGGCGCTCACAACCCCCCCAGAGCACCTTTTTGTGCAAAGAGGGGAACGTTATCTTCGCAGGAGTTCGTCATGACTCAACCCACCGAGATGCAGATCGACGTTCAAGAACACGGCGCAAACCAGCAGACGCTCAACCAGCGCCTGTACATGCAGCTTCAGGTTTTTGGTGATTGTCATGACGCGCATGGGCTCGCTCAGGCGCTGAGCGCCAGCGGCATCGAGGGAGTGCTGTATCGTGATCTAAGCGATCCGAGGGGTATAGGCATTCTCGCCATGCACCAAGACCCGGCGTTCTTCGTCACCAGGCTACGGGACTTGCTGAACTCGGAATCGTTCCGGCAGCTTCGCCAGAAGCCTGAGCTGACCATGACAGGTCGCAGCTACGCATCGGGATTCGAGGGAGACCTGCAAGATTGGTTACTCGACAAGCCGCGACGCACGGCCTGCAATCCGGAGTGGCCGTGGGCCATCTGGTATCCGTTGCGGCGGTCGGGCGCTTTCTCCAAGCTTCCGCCACAAGAGCAGGGCGCCATTCTGCGGGAGCATGGCACGATTGGCCGCGCCTACGGAGATGCGGATCTGGCTCACGACGTCCGACTCGCCTGCCATGGGCTGGATCTTCACGACAACGATTTTCTCATTGGCCTTGTCGGACGCGAGCTGCATCCGCTGTCGCACATCGTTCAGACAATGCGGAAAACGAAACAGACTTCGGAGTTCATTCAGTCACTCGGCCCGTTCTTTGTCGGGCACGCATTGTGGCAATCTGGTCCGAGGATAGAGGATAGAGGATAGAGATAGGAGATTAGAAGATAGCGATCCTCGATCCTCAATCTTCTGTCCTCAATCTTCTCATATGTCTCCCCGATGCCTAAAGCGCGCAATGTGGAAGCTAGCGTTCTGCTTGTTCGCCGTGCTCGACCTTCGGGCCGAGCCAAAGCCCAGCCTTCAAAGCCAGTCACCACTGGTTGTGGAATGGTCTCGCTGGATCGAATTGGTCCGGCGAAAAGCTCTGGAGTACAGCGACACGCTTCCCGATTTTGTCTGCGCACAAAGGACTCGCCGCTACGCAGCCACCGCTGAGAGTGCAACCTGGCAAGCCCAAGACGTGTGGGAGGCGGAACTATCTTATAACCAGAAAGCAGAACGCTACTCGCACCTTCGGCTGAATGGCAAGCCCAGCCGTCGGCCGCTGGAATCTCTCGGAGGCGCTCTTTCGATTGGAGAATTTGGCAGCATGCTGCGAACACTGTTCCTGCCGGAAACTCAGACGGAATTCTGGAAAGAAGGAGAAGAACCCTTTCAGGGTACTCTCTCGATCATTGCCGGTTTCAAAGTCTCACAGGAACGCTCCAGCTGGACGCTGTCCTTCAAGAATTCTCACTCTCTCCGAGTGGCTTATCGTGGAAAAGTCTGGATCGACGCCACCAACTATCAGGTTTTGCGAATCACCCAGCAAGCCGTGCAATTGCCGGCCACCTTTCCCATCACCTACTCCGAGACGACCACGATGTTCGGCTACGTGTCCATCCCCGGCTTGGAAGGTAAAAGGTTCCTCCTTCCACAAGGGGCAGATCTGATCTTGCAGGAGCGACAGCCACCCGTGAGATCGCGCAATGTCATCGAGTTTCGAAACTACCGGAAGTTTACGTCTGATGTTCGGCTGGTTCCGGAGTGAAGGACAAACTGCGTGTATGAATGCGTCGTTCGCATTCATCGTGGGCAGTTCGTCGCATTCCTTGGGAAAGCCCACGCTGAGAAATGCGCCCACCAGGTTACCTGGCATTTTCGATAGAGTTCGCAGACTGCCAGTCCTTCAGCAGTTCCCGTGCCGGCAGGATGGCATGTGGCATCGGCCCGTTGCACATGAAGAACCCAGTCATCGATGTACTCCGCAAGTTGCCGTGAGTTGAGCGCATCGTGACCAGCCGGTCAAAAAAAGGACTGCCGTAGTGATAACCGTCCTTAAGACTGGCCAGCAAATTCGCGCGGTTACTGACATGATTGGTCACCCCGTGATACAGCGCGTTGACGGCATCGGCATACTCGTGCCCGGCTGTGGCGGCAAACCAGTTGCTCTTTGAAGCGAACCCTTCCGCGTTGAGCTGGTCCTGCTCAACCATTCGCCGCATCACAGATTTCAGGTGCAGCGGGTCACCATCGACAGGCGCATACCTTAAAAGCTCTCCAAAGTCTTTGGCAGTGATTGCCGCCGTGCCGGCGGCGGAAACAATCTGAATGCTGTCGCCCTCCAGATAGGTCGTGAAATCAACTGCCTCATGATTCGTGAGCAGACGGGCGAGCCTCCCGGTGTTCTGGGCTTGGCAATAAACCGGCAGGGCGCCCACCAAGCCGAAGGCAGGAATGACCACGCTCTTCTCGCTGCGAATGGACGACTCCACCTGAAAGCCGTGCTGGACAAGAAATCTGTCCAGATCGATCCGCCGATTCGTCACATGACTGTTGCCGTGGTCCGAGAAAACCACGAAGTCCAGTTGTCCTTTCTGCTGAATGTAGATTTCCCGCAGCAGGCGGTCCAGTTCCAGCATGAGCTTCAGAAACTGCTCCCGGCTGAGCACATGACAGATCGAATCGGTGGAACAGATATGCGCGACATAGGCAGGCCGCTGGCTTGCAGCGTAGCGCTTGCGAAACCGGCCCAAGTCGGCATGATAGATCCTGAGGGGAAGGAGATACGCCAGGCCTTTGAAAATGCCAGGCTCGTCATAATTCAGCGCGTCGAGGTAAGGCATTCGCACTTTCGAAACAGTACTGGCGGCTCCACCCGCAATCGCGTTCTGCCGCACGTCAAAGTAGAGATTCTCGTAGCCTGGAACCTTCTCAGTGTGCAGCAGTTCGGTTAACGCAACATCGCTCAGGGAAGGAAAGGCGCTGATCAGCTTGCCGGGCCGGGAGAATTCGCGGAAGTAGCCTTGATCCCAAAGCTCCGCCATGTCTTCGTAAGGGACGCCGTCCAGGCAGACGGCCAGCTTGCGACGCGCTGCCTCCGTCTTTCGGCCAGAAACGTCGAGGACTTCAATTTTCGGATGGCCCAGTTGCAAACGGTCGATGCGTCCGTCGCCATCCGTGTCGATTTCCACAATGTCTGTCTGGCCATCCTGTGACGTGTCGAGCTGCCAGGTGTCGATGACGCCGTCACCGTTGCGGTCGCTGCGCTGCAACGTTTGCACGTTGAATGGGACAGGACGGCCCCAGAAGAGGAGGTTGTAAAGCATCCAACTGGAAAACAAAAGAACCAGGGCGGCAACGAAGAGCTTGGGTCGCATGCAGTGCTAGAGATCGGTAGAACGCGCCCGCGGGACGATTAAAGAGACAGCATTGTCTTCAATAGAAAATGTTTGAGGCAGGCTGCCCAACAGCTCTCCATCAACCTGGACCTGAACCTTGCTGCCTCCCGCGGCCTCTATGGTCCGGCCCTTCAGCATCAGCACATCTGGCAGGCTGGTGTGGCGGCCGAGCGCAACTTGACTCAGGTAGTACAGATAGCGCCACCGCACGTGGCTTTGGAAGAGGCAAATCGCAAAGTGGTTAGAGAACAGATTGGCCTGCGGCGTGATCTGGAACGGTCCACCATAGTTTCTGGCTTTGCTAATGATGGCAAACGTACCGCGATGCGGTGTACCGTCAACCACCAGATCGAAAGGTGAAAAATGATACTCGGCGAGCTGGCGAAACCCTGCCAGCCAGAACGCTCCCTCGCCCATATAGCGCTTGAGCCGGGAACTGGAAGCGGCCACGATGCCAGCATCAACGCCGACGCCAGCCATTAGCACAAACCGCCGGCCGCCGGCCCGGCCCAGCGAAATGCGGCGGATGGCGCCCTTGCGCAGCAGACCGGTACAAGCGGAGAAGTCGGGAGGCAGGCCAATCTCGCGGGCCAGAACGTTGGACGTCCCTCCTGGAATAACCAGCAGTGGGACATCGGACCCCGCCATTCCGCCCACCACTTCATTCACGGTGCCATCGCCACCACAGACGATCAGCACCTCGCAACCCGCAGCCACGGCCTCGCGTGCCAGCCGCGTGGCAT
>JAKEER010000752.1 GCA_022616615.1 Acidobacteriota bacterium | reverse complement strand
TTCCCGGACGCGGTAATTGGCCTGAGTGATCATTCGTTAGGAAATTACAGCTGCTTTGCCGCCGTAGCGTTGGGGGCGAGCGTTTTGGAGAAGCATTTCACCTCGGATAAGAGCTGGCCCGGTCCAGACGTTCCGATTTCGATTGGCCCTTCTGAATTGAGAGATCTAATTGAAGGGTCGCGGGCCATTCACATGGCTCTTGCGGGAACCAAAGACATTCTGCCCGAGGAACAGCCGACCATTCATTTTGCGTATGCGTGCGCTGTGTCCACACGAATCATTCAACGTGGAGAGGAGCTTACCAGAGATAACATCTGGGTCAAAAGACCGGGGACTGGCGAGATTAAGGCTGCTCATTTCGAGAGCTTATTAGGAAAAAGGGTACGAAGATATATTCCGAGGGATAGTCAGATAAAATGGTCCGACCTCGAATGATTTCTAACTTCTCGGCCGATAGAGGATTTCTACCGTGACGATGTCTCGCAAGAGAATTCTCTTCCTGACTGGAACCCGGGCTGACTTTGGGAAGATGAAGGCCTTGATTGAAGAGCTCGAGAGGTCAGATGAATTTGAGCCTTATATTTTTGCCACAGGTATGCATATGCTGGCTCGCTATGGTTCAACAGTCAACGAGATCCGGAAGGCGGGCTTCACACGTATTTATGCCCATATTAATCAAGACGGTTCAATCAATTCGCAGATGGATATTGCGCTGGCAAATACGATTCAGGGTTTGGCACACTATCTTCGGGAATTTCCAGTCGATCTCATCGTGGTGCACGGTGATCGTATTGAGGCGCTTGCCGGGGCCATTGTGGGCGCATTGAGTAACATCCTTGTGGGTCATATTGAGGGGGGCGAGGTGTCGGGCACGATTGATGAGTTGATTCGTCACGCTATCACGAAACTGTCGCACCTACACTTTGTGTCGAATGAGGGGGCCCGCAAACGCCTTATTCAAATGGGTGAAGTGCCCGGATCGATTTCCGTTATTGGGTCGCCGGACATTGATATAATGCTTTCCGATAGGCTTCCCAGTCTGTCAGAGGTAAAGGAGAGATATGAGATCGATTTCCCAGAATATAGCATCTTGTCTTATCATCCGGTGACGACCGAGGTACATCTGCTGCCCAAACGTATTGAAGTCATTCTAGACGCCGTGGAGGCGTCCGGATTGAGCTTTGTTTTGATCTATCCAAACAACGATACCGGCGCGGACATTATTGTGGAAGCTCTCAAACGTTTTGACAATAATTGGCGATTTCGGGCACTTCCATCGATGCGATTTGAGCACTTTCTCACGCTTTTGAAAAACGCCGTTGCGATTGTGGGGAATTCCAGTGCAGGGATTCGGGAGGCTCCCGTATATGGGGTGCCGGTGGTAAATATTGGCAGCCGGCAGATGAACCGATTTGATCACCCGTCGATAATGAACGTGCGAGAAGACCGGGAGGAAATTTTGCACGCGTTGAACAACTTGCCGAAGAGAGGCATGGTGTCGAGGTATTTTGGGAATGGCGATAGTGCTAGACTCTTTCTGCAGCACCTTCGAGATGGGAAACTGTGGGATACACCTCGGCAAAAGCAGTTTCAGGATTTAGTGGTGGCGGGAGCGTGAGAGAAGCTGGGTCAATAGAAGTGAGATTGGAATTGCTACTGGATGATTTGTCATGGAGGTCTCGATTGGGAGGATACCAGAAGCAGACGAAGGAGATGGTCATCTTATTTTATTGATATTGTGCGCGTAGCATGATGAAAGGACTCGCGAATCTCCTTGTGGCCAAGTATGGTTCATGATGGGAGTGCTAGGCGGGAGGTTTTATGATTTTTATGATGAAGTCGAGATTGAGGGCTAGTACAAAGTTGCTGGGGAAACACTTCATTTTGGACCGGCGCCAATCGAGTCCGGACCAAAGCGTGTCGATCGAACTCTACGAGCTATACCAGCTTGTACAAGCAGTACGCCCTGTGGAAGACGCTCTGGGTTGTTAGAAGACTGTGCATGAGTTGGAGAAGCCGATTCGGGCATGGACGCACCGAAGTGTAGTCTCGTTACGGTCCGTTGCCAAGGCGACTCGGATTTCAGAAGAAATGGTTTGGACCAAGCGCCCAGGCACAGGTATTCCGGCCAGGTACCTCGACCAAGTCATTGGTCGTGTTGCCAACGCAGACATTCCCGCCGATCACTTGATTCGCTGGGAAGAACTAAAGTAGGCATCATCAGGGGAGGCTTAAGGCGAGAAAAAGGACCTTGTGGGTGTATTTTTGGTCTATGAAACTTCCTCAGAGATGCAGGAGAGAAACAATTAGTGTTCTTGATCGAAAGGTGAATCCGCGATGAGAATCAAGGCTCTAGTGCCTCGGCCAGTGAAAGCCGGAATGAAAAGAGTATTAACATCTCTCGGGCTGTATCCGCATGTGGAACCTGCATTGAGGAGGTCTGTGCACCCGGATTGGGCACGTCTCTTAGCCCGGGATGCGGCTCGGTGGGAATCTGCCAGTGCTGTTGCAAAGAATGGTCCAAGAGTTCTCCTTGCAAACCAGACGGGCACCGAGACTCAGTCGACTCTCTTTAATAGCATGTTGGCTGTGGCTTTGACGTTACGCGGAGCGCAGGTGCACATCCTGCTTTGTGACGAGGCGCTGCCGGCTTGCGCGGTCTCTAACATCGATAGTATACAGCCAGAAGAGCTCGTGAAGTTCGGTCCAGCCCGCCGTCTTTGCGAGACATGTTTCTCTCCATCACACGAGCTGTTTCGATCTTTTGGCCTGGCTATGCATCGGTACAGCGAGTTTATCTCGACGGAAGAATACCAAAAGGCGCGTGATCTGGCATCACACCTTCCGATTACTGACATTGGAGAATACCATTTAAACGGTATGGCAGTAGGCAAACACGCACTTGCTGGTGCTTTGCGTTTCTGCGTGCGCGGAAACCTGGAGGGTGTGCCGCTTGGCGAGGCTGTATTGCGCCGCTACTTCAATGCATCCTTGCTGACAGCGTTCGCGACTCACCGCCTGATGAACGACATCTCCTTCAGGTGCGTCTGTGCCATCGATGGGTTGTATGTTCCCACAGGCATGATCGGCGAGGTAGCGCGTCAGCAAAAGGTGCGTGTTGTGAATTGGAATGTGGCGTACCGCAAGCACTCGTTCGTTTTCAGTCATCATGAATCCTTCCACCACACTCTATTGTTTGAACCGACAACGTACTGGGAGAACATGAGGTGGACGCCAGAAATGGAGGCGGAGATACTGGGGTATCTCAAGAGCCGGTGGTATGGCACTGGTGACTGGATCGCGTATGTCGACAATCCAGAGGATGACGTATCTGCTATCGCTGCGAAGTTCGGCATAGATTTCTCTAAGCCCTGTATCGGGATGCTGACCAACATCGTGTGGGAAGGTCAAGTCTTGTATCGAGGAACTGCATTCCGTAACATGTTGGAGTGGGCGCTGGAAACAATTCGTTACTTCTCCGATCGCCCGGACTTACAACTCATCCTTCGGGTGCATCCCGCCGAAGTACGCGGGATCCACCGTTCGCGCCAGCCAATTATAGATGAAATCAAGCGGGCTTTTCCCACATTGCCAAAGAATGTCTTTATCATTCCACCCGATAGCACGATTAGTACATATGCAACCATGTTGAAATGCGACGCTGTTATCATCTACGGTACGCAGACCGGCGTCGAGTTAGCAAGCATGGGTATTCCTGTGATCGTTGCGGGAGAAGCGTGGATCCGAAACAAGGGTGTGGCCTTGGATGCCAGCTCTCGTGGAGAATACTTCAGACTGTTAGATCGGCTGCCTCTCAAAGAGAGGCTGAGTGAGGCGGTTACCGAGCGGGCGCGGAAGTATGCCTACCATTTCTTCTTCCGTCGGATGGGGATTCCTTTGGTGTTTATGGTACCAACTTCGGGTTTGCCGCCTTTCAGGCTTGAGTTGTCCGGCATTGATGACCTGTTGCCGGGGCGAAGCGTGGGTCTCGACGTGATTTGCAATGGCATACTCAATGGTGACGAGTTCATTTACCCCGCTGAGCTACATCCAGAGATTCTGAATAGCGCATAACCTGAAAGGAGAATCCATGAAAGCAATTATCCTGGCTGGCGGTTTCGGCTCTCGTTTGTCCGAAGAAACTGCCTTGCGGCCGAAGCCTATGGTGGAAATTGGCGGCAAACCTATCATGTGGCACATCATGAATATCTATGCCGCTCACGGAATAGACGATTTCATCATTGCCCTGGGATATAAAGGCGAGGTCATTAAGCAGTATTTCCTTGACTTCTACGCCATCAATAATGATCTGTCGATTGATCTGGCCAGCGGGGAAACCACGATTCACAATGGCAACCAACCTAGTTGGAGAATCCACCTAGTCGATACCGGCTTATATACCCAAACCGGTGGACGCCTCAAACGCCTTCAAAAGTGGCTGGGTGAGGATGAGACCTTTATGTTTACCTACGGTGATGGTGTAGCTGACATCAATGTTGCGGCGTTGTTGGAATTCCACAAGGCGCATGGGAAACTGGCAACCGTGACCACGGTACGGTCCCCTGCCCGGTTTGGGCGACTCGCTTTTAAGGAGGACCTCGTAACCGAGTTCTATGAAAAATCCGAGAGCAGCGAAGGCTGGATCAATGGTGGGTACTTCGTCCTGAACCGCAAGGTCCTCGATTACATCGCAAACGATCAGACGGTTTGGGAGCTCGACCCAGTCGAGCGGCTGGCCTACGACGGACAACTGATGGGATTCCGGCATTACGGCTTCTGGTCGTGCATGGACACCCTGAAAGAGAAGCAACTGCTGGAGGACCTCTGGAACTCCGGAAACCCGCCCTGGAGGATCTGGAAGTAGCGAGCGACCCCCCCGGTTGTCCGAAGCGTCTCCCCAACACTGGAAGGGTAACGGATCATGAGAGTCCTGGTCACAGGCGTGGATGGATACATCGGTGCCCTCCTCGGCCCAGTCCTCCTCGACCGGGGGCACGACGTGGTCGGCCTCGATACCGGCTTCTACCGGGACGGCTGGCTCTACCACCATCCGGCGGGAAAACTCCCTCCCTGCATCAACAAGGACATCCGCCACATCACTGAAGAAGACTTGGAAGGGTTTGATTCGGTTGTGCATCTCGCAGAACTTTCGAATGACCCACTAGGACAGCTTAACCCGAAACTTACATATGATATAAATCATATCGGCACGATTGAGTTAGCCAAGAGGTGTAAGAAATTGAGCATTACTCGATTCGTCTACACATCATCTTGCAGCGTTTATGGTGCGGAGTCGGATCACTACGTGACGGAAGAGTCCGAGGCAAGCCCTCAGACTGCATACGCCAGGTGCAAGGTCCTCGTAGAGCGAGATCTGTTGCAGATGGCCGATGATGACTTCTCACCTACGTTCCTCCGAAATGCTACCGTCTACGGCCCTTCCCCGAGAATGCGGTTTGACCTTGTGCTCAATAACCTTGCCGGCCTCGCCTGGACGACCAAGGAGATCAGAATGATCAGCGACGGAACGCCTTGGCGTCCCTTGGTCCATGTGGTTGACATCTGCGAAGCTATCGCCTGCACCCTGGAGGCTCCACGGGAAATCGTGCATAAACAGATCCTCAATGTCGGAGACAACAAGGAGAACTACCAGGTAAAGGAGATTGCCCGGATCGTTTCGCATGCATTTCCTGGATGCAAGGTGACATTGGGTGAGCAGAGTGGAGATAATCGCAGTTATCGCGTCATCTTTGACAAAATCCATAGCCGGCTTCCAGGATTTCGATGCCGCAGAGATGCCTTGACTGGTGCGAATGAGCTTCGCGAATTGTTCGAGAGGATCAATCTGTCGCGTGAAACCTTTGAATTCAGAGGGTTTACTCGTCTTAAACAACTTGAACATCTTATCAATACACGGCAAATTGATGACCATTTCTTTTGGAGGTAAGCAAGTGACTGCAGAGGGTCAAGAACAGCCTTTCCAAGTTCCGACTTTCATCCGCGAATGCCATGCAGCCAGCTCGTTCGAGCTAATCTTGACATCTTATTAATGGTGACGTCGTGATGTCTGGTTGCTGTCGGTTTTGTGGGTCGATTTTACAACATACCTTTGTTGATTTAGGTATATCACCGCTTGCCAACTCCTATCTAAAACCAAGCCAACTGAACCGGATGGAACCGTTCTACCCACTGCATGTGTATGTGTGTGACTGCTGTTTCTTGGTTCAACTGGAAGAGGTTGTAAGTCCTAAGGATATCTTTAGTGATTATAGCTACTTTTCTTCGTACTCCGATACCTGGCTTGAACACGCGAGGACATATACCGATGTGATGGTGAAGCGTTTTGGGTTGGATGAACAAAGCCAAGTAGTAGAAATGGCTAGCAACGATGGTTACCTGCTGCAATACTTTGTTGCCAGAGGCATACCTGTTCTGGGTATAGAACCGGCAGAGAATGTAGCTGAAGCAGCCCTCAAGAAAGGTATCCCAACGATTGTGAAGTTCTTCGGGGAGGAAACCGCCCGTGAACTGGCTGACAAAGGAATAAAGGCCGATCTTTTGGTGGGAAACAACGTGCTAGCCCATGTACCCAAGCTTAACGATTTCGTCTCAGGCATGAGAATCCTGCTTAAACCCCAAGGCGTTATCACTCTGGAGTTTCCCCATTTAATGCGTTTGATGGCGGGGAACCAGTTCGACACCATCTACCATGAACACTTCTCATATTTTTCACTTATCACAGTCGAAAAGGTCTTCACCAAGCAAGGTCTGACCCTTTTCGATGTCGAAGAACTCTCTACCCATGGTGGCTCGTTAAGGATTTATGCCCGCCATGCTGAAGATGCCTCTAAACCTATTCACCAAAAGGTCACAGAGATGATGGCCAGAGAAGAGGCCGCTGGCTTTACCCGCCTGGAGCACTATCTTTCCTTCGCTGAAAAGGTAAAAGAAACAAAACGCAAGCTCTTGACTTTCCTTATTGCGGCCAAAGAGGGAGGGAAATCCATTGTAGGCTACGGCGCGGCAGCGAAAGGGAACACCCTTTTGAACTACTGTGGGCTCCGGACGGATTTCATTGAATATACTGTTGATCGCAGTCCCCACAAGCAAGGGCATTTCCTCCCCGGAACTCACATACCAATCTATCATCCAGACAAGATTAAAGAGACCAAACCGGATTATCTGCTGATCCTGCCTTGGAACCTGAAGGATGAAATTATGTCTCAGATGTCTGGAATACGCACCTGGGGAGGACAATTCGTTGTGCCTATTCCTGAAGTTACAGTCCATGCGTGATTGGGCCGAAGTCATAGCCAGCCGAGCAGTATTCAGGAATTAGCGTCCCGCTGAGTTGAACCGCGTCGAGGAGATGACCCAGTTGATTCAGAATTTTGAGGAACGGGCGATCGAATTGCTGTGCGCACGCACGGTGAACAGGCCGAAAGAATGCTTAAGTTGAGCGTGAAAAATCGGAAGGCCGGCGCTTTTCAGCTGTTGTGTCTTGGAGCGCACGCCGACGATATTGAGATCGGCTGCGGCGGGACTGTCCTGAAATGGCTAGAAGACGAAGGAGATGCTGAAGTCCACTGGGTCGTATTCAGCGCGAGTGATTGCAGGGGGTGGGAAGCCTTAGAAAGCGCGAACGAGCTTCTCAGTCGCGGGAGGAGGAAGCACATAATCATCCATAGGTTTAGAGACGGTTTTCTGCCATATGTTGGATCTCAGATCAAGGATTGTTTTGAGGAGTTAAAGACCCAATGCTCACCTGACCTCATTCTGACCCACTATCGCGGCGATCTTCACCAGGATCATCGGCTTATTTCTGAATTGACGTGGAACACATTCAGGGACCATTGGATACTGGAATACGAAATCCCCAAATATGATGGCGACTTCGGATCGCCGAATCTGTTTGTGCACTTGGACGAAAACCTGTGCAACCAGAAGATCGACCACATACTGTCCTTCTTCCAGACCCAGAAGGACAAGCGCTGGTTTTCTAGAGAGGTCTTCCTGTCAATGCTGAGGCTGCGAGGAATGGAGTCTAACGCGCCCAGTACTTATGCTGAAGGCTTTTATTGCCGGAAGCTGGTGCTGTAGTCTCGCTATGATTTTCACAGAAACCTCCCTGAAGGGGGCGTTCATCATTGAACCGGAACTGCGGGAGGACGAGCGGGGATTCTTCGCCCGCACCTGGTGCGACCGAGAGTTCCAAGCCTACGGCGTCTCCCCGAGATGGGTGCAGTGCAATATCTCCTTCAACAAAAAGAAGGGAACGCTGCGAGGCATGCACTACCAAGCCCCTCCCCACGAAGAAGCCAAGCTAGTTCGCTGCACGAGGGGGGCGATTTACGATGTGATCATTGATCTACGCCCCCATTCGACCAGCTTCAAGCAGTGGGTGGCGGTGGAGCTAAGCGCGGAGAATCACCGGATGCTTTATATCCCAGAAGGTTTCGCCCATGGTTTTCAGAGCTTAGAAGACAACACCGAGGTCTTCTACCAGATGTCGGAGTTTTACGTTCCTGAAAGTGGACGGGGGGTCAGATGGGATGACCTAGCCTTCCGCATCCAATGGCCACCTGCTGACCGAATCATCTCCAAAAGTGACCGGGAATACCCGGATTTCAGCTCGAACAGAGAGGACTGAAAGCGTGAATATCACCGAGCTCAAACGTAGCCTGGACGTGAAGCATGTTGGGAACGAGATGCATGGGTTGATTGCCCTATTATATCCCATTTGTCGGAGTATCACCGGCAGTGGGGTCCGAGAAACTCTTGATATTATCAAGCAACATATTCCCTTCAGAATTCATGAGGTTCCCACCGGTACGCAAGTGTTCGATTGGACTGTGCCGAAAGAGTGGAACATCAAAGATGCGTATATAAAGAATACCAGGGGTGAACGGATCATCGATTTCAAGAGTTCTAACTTGCATGTCGTCAGCTACAGTGTACCCGTGAAGAAAAAAGTCTCATTGAGGGAATTAAAGCAGCATGTATTTACG
>JAKEER010000751.1 GCA_022616615.1 Acidobacteriota bacterium | reverse complement strand
TGTGAGGATGGAGGCTGAATTCGCCTCCCGGAGGTACACTATCAGAGCCAAGCTAACCTGATCGGATCACCCCCTGCCGCGACAGCGGCTTCGTTCAACCGCGGCTGAAGCTGACCCGGCTGACGCGTTCTTTTTGGAAACGGCAGAGGAACTTCCGAAGTTTTCACCGGCTCCACAGCAGTGGGAAGCCGGGCAGCTTAGCCGAGAGTCGTTAGACGCAGAATATGGTTGCTAGATCGAGCAAGAAATCTAAACCTGTCGGAATACATCAAGCACTGAGGTCATTGCCAGCCTTTGATGATGTCTATCTCCAGATGCAAGCACATAACCTGGAGCTTGTAGATGGCTTGCTTATGGATATGGAGCAGAATCTTCTAAGCGAGTACATCGAGACCGAATCCACACCCGTTCAACAGGCACTGTTCGTGTCAGCGATAAGTCAATTGTGGATATTCGGAGTCTACGAACTATTGCGAACTTGGCGACAGAGGTCTCGTGAGGTACTGACCTTCGGAGAAGAGGTTCAGAAGCTCTCGGAACGAGAACGAAAAGAGCGAATTTCAGAGAAGAGGCGTAAGTTCCAAGAGGCAGCGAAGTTTGCATATGGGTCAGAAACTCACCACGTAAAGTCATTCGAGAGGGCAGCAAATGACCAGGAGTTTCTTAATTCTGTCGAAATGGCTCTCTACCGTGTTGAGCGCGTTTTTCGAAGGATAGAAGCTTTGCGCATGTCTCTGGCCAAGCACGAACTACCCAAAGCCAAAGGCTCACTTGCAATTGGCACCGGGATATGGACGGATTGACATGGAGAACGGATCAATTTGTTGGCAGGTTCTTTTGAGAGACAACGAGGTCGATACGCTGTCTAGGAGAACGATCGCGGACCAATGCCGCAGGATAATAGATGCCTATCCTATTGCAATTCTGCCGAAAGAAATTCAAAAAGTAGTTTCCGGTCTTCAAGAGTCCAGCTACGGAGTCAATCGCGTTGCTGTAACCCTTGAGGACGGGACTGTCTACAGCGGTGTCTTCGTGGCTTGGAGGAAAGAAGTAATCAAAGTCAGCGGTTATGACTCGATTCCTTTTGATGTTAGCAAAGTCGTAAGTGTGACAGATGATCTCATTTCGGCGTCTAACAACGGGGTCCAGCCGACCGCTGAGAAGCGCGGCGGCTGACCCCGAGGCCGTTAGGCATACAACATGAAGGCAGTTGGTCGTGTCGCAGTTCGGCTGGCGGTATTCTTGTCTCTGCTCATGCTCCTCTGTCTCAGCCTCGTCATCACTGGCTATGTACGAAGGCCGGGTACGATAGATTGGGCCGATGACTGGCTCATCTTCTTACTCCCGGTTCTTCCACCGCTGGTGACGATCGTCGGCTGGGCGGCGACGAGGTGGGGCTCCCGGCCCGGCACCTTGATGCGTGGGTTCCTGATGGGTGTTGCTGGTGTGTCGAGCGTTTACATCTTGATCCCGGCCGTATACTTGGCGCGGCAGTACGGTCTCATCTCCATAGACGGAACCGCATACTGGGGTCTCCTTGTCATACCAGCCTTCTGGCTTTGGCTTCCAGCAACGGCGGTGGGCGCGGTAGCGGGGATTACGGTCGCAGTGCTCAGTACGCGCTGCCGCGGCGCCTGGAAGCGTGGGGGTTCAGTCGATGCCTAGCCATGCAGGAATTGGACTCGCGTGATCAGGCGATCCTGCGCCAATGGCAGATGCGGCTCGAACGTTCCGAGTATGAAGTCGCGCTCGCCGAGCGGCGCTATCAAGAGGTCGATCCCGCCAATCGTTTGGTGGCAGGCACACTGGAGCGGCGCTGGAACGATGCGCTACTTCACTTGGAGGACCTCAAAAAGGAAGCCGCGGAATTTCAGCGTCAGGAAGCCCGCGTCGCCACGCTCGAGCAGAAGGAGAAAGTCCTCGCTTTAGCGAGGAATTTGCCACGATTGTGGCATGCTCCCACCACGCAGTCCAAGGACCGGAAACGGATGTTGCGGTTGCTGATCAAGGACATCACTGTCGAGAAGCCACCAAATCAAAAGCAGCTCTTGGTTCACGTCCGCTGGCAGGGAGGCGCCTGCACCGACCTTTCTGTGCAGCTCCCGGCCAACATAGCAGACCGCGCGCGCTATCCTTCCGCGGTTGTCTCCAAAATTCGAGAACTGGCCCGCAACTTGCCTGATGGCGAGATCACAGATCAGCTCAATCGGGAGGGGCGCGCCAGTGCTAAAGGCCGGCCCTACACAGTGAAAATCATCCAGTGGATCCGTTACCGCTATCGGATCCCGCCTGCCGACCTCAAGAGGCCTGAAGAGTTGACTGTTCAACAAGTGGCCAAACGGTTTGGCACGAGCGATCAAGTTGTCTATTATTGGATCGAGCACAGCGTCATCCACTCGCGCCGGCTTAACCCAGGAATGCCGCACTGGATCACACTCAGCGATACAGACGAACAGAAACTTCGAGAATGGGTACGCAATTCACGCAGGATTCAGCCGGCATTCCGAGGGCAATTTGGAGGAGGTGCGTTATGAACTCACCGTCCCCAGTCCCACCCAGCGTTCCATTCCTT
The DNA here is from genome assembly GCA_022616615.1 of Acidobacteriota bacterium. GTDB lineage: Bacteria > Acidobacteriota > Terriglobia > Versatilivoradales > Versatilivoraceae > VFZK01. Next base: position 789 of record JAKEER010000751.1, on the reverse strand, counting down.
CCATCCCGTGATAGCGACATCGCAGCAACCCGTGCTTGCGTTTCAGCACGCTGATGCGCTCTTCACATCCCACACGCCAGCGTTGGGCTCGCCGAAACCAGCGTTGCCGTTGATGCGCCCACTGAGCCTTGCTCCGGGTTTTTTTGTTGGGCACGGCCAGCTTCTCCACTCCTTTGTCTTGGGCCTGGGTCTGGTTGTCGGCACTGAAGAAGCCGGCGTCAGCCGCCACCAGCCTGGGAAGCCGATCCAGCAGATTCTGGTGGGCCTCGATCGAGATCGAGGGCAGCAGCAGATCCGCATCCACCGGCCGTTTCGCAAAGACTTCGTAATCGGTGATGATCTGATGCTCCGCTTCCTGGATCTTAACCATCTTGCCGAACTCGGTCGGCTTGGCCGCTTTGCCTTTGCGGATGGCCTCGCTGTGCTCTTCAAACAGGCTCCGCACCTTGTCCTTGAAATGGGTATTGCCTTCGATCACCCGTGCTTGGGTCTGCTCCAGAACCCGCTCGGTCAGCTGGCTGAAGTGTTTCAGCTGCTCCACCCACACTCTCAGCCGGATGTCCCCCAGTGGCGTGGTCGCTTGCTTGATCCCGCGGGCCACTTCTTCCACAAAGGTCTTCGCCTGCGATACCACCTGGCGCGTGGTTTCGATCAACTTCTGGTAGCCGCGCTCGATCTTCTCCTGGGCCTGCTGGCCGCGCCCTTTCGCCGCCCGGCTGATCTCAATCCGCCGGTGCTTGACGCTCCGCACTCGGCTGCGCAGCCGCGTCCCGACTTGGCCGGCTTCCT
>JAKEER010000750.1 GCA_022616615.1 Acidobacteriota bacterium | reverse complement strand
CAATCATGGCTACCAAGACGACTGACTAGGGCATGGGTAGCCACGATTGGCGTGCTTTTCGCCAATCGTGGGCCCGGTCCTGCCTTAAGTTGACATCAATGGTCCTCCGAACCTTCCGGCCGCTCTCTTTTCTTCTACTCCCGAGACGCCAGCTTGATGATTTGGGTCTCGTGAGGTTTCAGGGCAACACTCTCGGGTTGGATGGCGCGTCCGGTTCTCAGCTCAGTCGCTTGTGTCAGCGATTCCGGGACTTTGATCTGCACGGAATGGGAATCGGCGGTGTGGTTGACAACGTAAAGCAGGCGACCGCGACCCTGGCGAACATTTCTTGTCTCGATTCCCCACACTCGCTTTCCCTGCCCGCCAAGCACACGGACTGCCCTTTGGATTCCAGCTTTTTCAAAGAGGCGGTCGAGCAGCTCCGCATAACTCCTGGACTCAAGAGGCGTCGCCAGGAAGTAAATACTCCCATTCCCGTGGGAGTGCTTCACGATCGCAGGCCGTCCGTCTTGGAATTCGGCCAGGATTGGATTTCCCGGTGTAGCTTCAAGAGACTGGACCAGGCCATTTCCCTGCAGCGTCAGATTCCCATCAGCAAAGATATCTCTAGCCAACGTCTTGATCGCAGATTTTTGAGGGGCGGTGAGTCTTTGCTGACGGAAGGTCTGGTCGTACTGCTGAACCAGCTCTCCCAAATCACCCTCGGGAGAACCTTTGGTTTCTTTGACCCTGACTCCAATCCTGCTCATGAAATCCAGCGGCCGAAGGTATTCGTTTGCGATCAGCGATTCCGGTGAAACCACCAGATGGCCGCCCTCGTTCACGTAGTCCAGAAGCTTGTCCGCCACGTCGGCTTGGACGTACTTGGCGGCTGGAACCAGCAGCACCTTGTATCGCCGGGCCCAGCCATCCAGGATCTGAGCTTCGGAGATGAACGTGGTCCGGGCGTCCAGGTAGAGCGAGCCTTCGTAAACACTGCCGAGTTCTTCCAGAAATGGAGTGGACGTGGCTCGCATCCACTTGGCCGGAACTTGGATCATCGAAGTCCTCGAATACAGGATAGCCACTTCAGGCTGAAGTAAGCTGAAGGCCGCGATCTCTTTGCCTAAACGGCGAACGTCAAGCGCCGTTCGAAGCAGTTCCTCCACATCGCGCAGTGGAATCCTCCAGCTGTGTGCGTAGGATGGGCCAATCAGGTGAGGATATTCCGACGGGGGTTGCGCGGGCCAATGCCAGAGCTGCATCACGGATTTTCCATGGAGCAAGTGCGGCCAAATATCCCTAACCTCGATGGAGAGCTCCGGATCACACAGCGGCTTTTTCAACCGGGAAAGAGCCGCCTGGAGATCCATGCCCAGGGTGGAGCCTCCACCTTCATGCAGGATGACGTCACCCACCTGGTTGATGATCAGCTCCTCATCAATGCCCGAAGTTCCGTTGCTTCCCGCCAGCATGCTGGAGCTGCCGCCGGCCGTGATGGGGGTTCCAGGATCGATCTGCTTCACAAGTCCTTTCACCCAGCCCAAGTGGTTGGCGAAGCGCTGCTGGTTGAAGACAGCCCAGTCATACCATTGAGCCCGATTGGTGCCTGACACGGGGATCGAATTTTTCACCGGTGGCGCCGCAATCTCCTGAAAGCTTGAGTACACAGTTTTCCAGTTAGCGTTGACCGTTTCGAGGCGGCCGTGTTTTCGCTGCAGCCACTCGCGAAACATCTGCTGGCTGCGGTCGCAATAGCAGATGTATTGCAGTTCATAAGCCAGGATGTTGTAGAGCAGCTCGGGGTTCTTCATCCATTTGGGCGCTTCGCGCTTCACATAAGCTTCGATGGCCGTCTTGATGTGGGGACTTTCCAAACAGATGACCACTTCTTCTTTTTTTCCGCCCATCGAATGCCGGTCCCGGATGAGATGCCCGCACCAGCCGTCCCACCCCACGCGCTTCGCGTCGGCGTGCTTGTGAAAGGCTTCGTAAACTGGCGATTCATCGACCGTCCAGCGTGAGCCTCCTCCTGCGGTGTAGCTTTCGAGGTGTTGCAGCGGCGTCGCGAAGAAGCGGTTGAGCTTCAGGCTGGGAGAGTGGAGGGAGAGGATGAACAACGGGTCGCCTCGGCGGTCGACGAAGAACCCGTCTCTCATTGCCAGGCCTTTCAAGGGCGGCAAAAGCGTCACCAGCGGCTCAGGGACTTGGGTATCGTCTGCTTCAGGCAGGCGCCGGCGTCCGGTAATCAGATCCTGCAGATCGAGCCGCGCCTTTTGACAAGATTGGGCGACATAATCAAACAATTCCGCCTTTCGTCCGTCATTGTTAAACCACGCCAGTTGAGGTCGAATGCCGAGCCCGAGCTCGGCCACGATCAAAGGAATCTCGGCATAGAGGGTCTCCAGACCCTGAGTGTGGACCACCTCGAGAGTTTTGCGCAGAGCCTGCAGCTCTCGTTCAGCGTGCTGCCGTTTCTCTTGAACTTCCTTCGACTCGGGGATCCTGTCTGTCGGCCCCACCTGGTCGATTTGAACATGCCGGTTGCGGATGGTTGTGACCGTGTCTTGTGGCTTAGGGTTCCCCGACCGATCGAGATTGGGATCTCCTTGGATCAACCGCAGATTGTCAATGCACACCGCGAGCGAATCCGCTCCGATGTCATTCGAGATCGCCACCCGGCGGATCCGACCCACAGCCATCTTTCGGTTGTCACTCGAAGTCCGCATGCCACTCAGCAAGACACGGAGATGGTTGACACCAGGATTCAGAAATACTTTGCGGGTGGCAAGGAAAGCCTCGCTCCAGACGTCGGCGCGTTCATCATCCGCCAGATCGTCATAGATCCTCAGGCTCAGAATCAAAGGCTCTTGCTGCCGGCTGAGAATCTCCATGGCCAGCCAGTCGTACTTGCTCCAGTCTTTTGGCAGCTTCTCCGATTTGAAACCCTTCTGCGGGCCTCGCGGCAGGTGAAGCTTCAGCGACCGGCGCCCCTGGCTGGCAAAGTCGCCGGAGTATTCGAAGGCGCCTTCCCAGAGCTGCGCGGCACCGTTAGATTCGAAGCTGTCGAGCATTTTTACTGCAACGGCGTCCTCTGCCTTCAGTTCCCAGTGGCGAAAAGCAGACAGACTGCAAAGAAGAGCAACGAAGATCAGCAAAGCAAGCCGATAACCAGTGAACAAGTCAGAACCTCCACAGAGTCTTTGGAATTTAGACATTTCATTTTCGACGGCTGCGTCCGCTCTCTCCGGCGTCGCACCGTGGAATTACAACGCTTCGAGCCTCGAGCGCCCCGACCTGCCCATCCTCTGAATGCCGTGTGATCGGGCGCGCCGTCGGTTAGTTGACCCTTAGCGTGAGCACAATCTCCTGCTCGTTGGTCCGAACGTAGCGCCCCGCTTGTGCCTTCAGATGCAACGGCACGCTCAACGCGCCGACTGCATGCCTGAGGTCCGTCTCAGGAGAATTCGAATACGGGTTGTGCGGGTAAACGGGCCACACCATCCGCGCTGCTGGATCCACTTTCATTTTCCAGCCGTGATGGCTGATCCATCCCCCTAGATCGGACGGTTGCAGCTCAATCCGTTCCCCACTGAGCGCGATCTTCTGGCCTGCGCCCGTCTCCAGCACCTCGCCCGGCTTGAGGCACAACTGCAAGGTCAGTTGCGGATCCTCTGCCGGTGTGCCTCTGCCGGTAATCACAAAGCGCATGGATAACTCGTTCTCCGCCGGCCTCGGGATGTAGAGATCGCTGAAGAAGGTGTTGTAGGCGAGTGAGAGCCGATCCTGCTCGTCGCTCATCTGCAGCCGCGTGCTGATGGGCATATGCACCGTTTGCCCCAAGAGCTTTTCGGAGAAAGTCGCCAATTCGGGTTGTCGTTTCGAGTTCGCGCCCGCAACGATCAGGCCGAGCTTTTGATGAAAGATGCTGATGTGGCTCTGCCGGTCCAGGAAAAACTGGTTGCTGATCGCCTGGGTGTTCATGATCCCCGAAAGACAGACCTGCCACGGCCCGGTTTTACGGACGCCTGCGGGAATGGTCATCTGGTGCGAGTAACGCGGCAGGTCCTGCGGCACGGGTT
>JAKEER010000113.1 GCA_022616615.1 Acidobacteriota bacterium | reverse complement strand
GCCGCCTATCTGACGATCTCGAGAACTCCCGGGCCGCAATCGGACAGATGGTCGCCGAACTCGATAAACTGCGCAACGCTCGGATCGAAGATGCGTTGGCGCTTGAGGATCGGCAAGCGCGCGTAGAGCAACTGCAAAAACAGTTGTCCGCTCAGACTCAGTCTCTGGATCGGTCAAGAAGATTGTTGGCTGCCGACCGTGATATTCGGGAGCTCATGGGCGCCCGCGACCTGCACATCACTGATGTATACGATGTAGATGCAAAAGGAAAGACCCGCCAACTTTTCGGCAGGGTCTTCTACACAAAGGAAAAATCACTCGTTTTTTACGCGTTTGATCTTCAGAATCCTCAGCCTTCAACGGCCTCGCAGTCTTTTCAGGCCTGGGGTTACAAAGAGTCCTCGAAACAAGTGACGCGGAGTCTGGGAATCTTCTTCCTCGATGATAAGAACCAGAACCGGTGGGCCCTCAAATTCGACAATCCAGAAGTGCTGGCTGAGATTGATGCGGTATTCGTTACCGTGGAGCCGCCGGGTGGGAGCATCAAACCCACAGGCCAAAAGCTCCTCTATGCCTTCCTTCGCGGAGATGTGAATCACCCATAAGTCAGCCCTGCACGACAGGCCCGCAGAGATCCCAGCGCTGTCTGGGCCAGTGCAATTTCCTGCCTGCTTCATTTTCTTGCGCCGATTCTCGCGTGCGAATACCTTGGCGTGCTGATAGTAAGCGGAGCTCCCGCCTGCACTCCGTAGTAGACAGGCTCTTGGTTCAACCAGCGCATCGGTTTCGGCATGGACAATCAGTCCGTCTTTAAGTTGGTAACGTATGGTTCGCAGCCAGTCGAGAGCTCCGTTAGGCGAAAGTACCGACGTTCAGTGCAGCGCGAATGGAACCGTTTGGCACGGAGAACCAAGTCAAGTGGTTGAGGAGCGTACTTACCCATTTGTTGTTCACTCGCCTTTCCGGCGTGGTCGTAGGCCACATTGTGCCCACCAGCTTCGTGCGCCGGGAATATGAAGTCGAGATCGTGAGTATAAGAAACGGTCGAACAGCTTGGTTCCAAGTGAACCACGAGCAACTCGAACGCGCAGCGGCCGGGGATTCGAGTCACCTGCTTGAATCGCTCAGAAAACTCATCGAAAGCGCAGGTTTTCGTCCCTGAGTGGCGGCAGTGTGGCGTGTTTGACTTGAGGCCGGTGTCTCTTTTCTGGTTCTCCTCGATCCGCTGTTTATGCCGCGACTTTCACCTGGCAAATCTCCGATGAAATGATATTGGACACGTCGTGCACCGGCAAACTAAAACGGGCGAGCTTTGAGTGTTCACCCCAAGGTTTCTCACTCCAGAGTCGGAGCGCAGTCCAATGAAAATCATGCGGCCGTTCGTCCCGTATCTTGCACTGTGTATGCTGATCGTGTTGGTCGGTTCTCCCATATTTGCGAGTGCGTCTGCGACTATAACGGGGCGCGTGACTGACCAGCAAGAGCTTGTCGTCCCCGGCGCACAGGTCCGAGCCACAAACATCCTCACCAACATCCACTACGCCGGAGAAACAAACGATGATGGTTTCTACCGCATTCCTAATCTCCCGCCGGGTGAGTATCGAGTAATCGTCCAGAAGGATGGTTTTGCATCCATCGCGAAGCCAGGTGTCGAGCTGCACGTTCAAGACACCATCACGCTGAATTTCGCCATGCAGGTTGGTTCTGTAACCCAAACCGTCACCGTCGAAGCTGGCGCGCCACTTCTGAACACCGAGTCCGCCGCGGTCAGCACAGTCGTTAATCGACAATTCGCGGAGAACATTCCACTTAACGGGAGAAGCTTCCAAACATTGTTTCAACTCACTCCCGGGGTAATCCTCACAAGGGCGAATACTGCAGAACAGGGCCAGTTCAGCGCCAACGGCCAGCGCGCGAACGCCAACTACTTCACGATTGACGGGGTTGGTGCAAATGTCGGCGCTGCCCCTTCCTTTACTCCTGGGCAATCTTTGGGAGGGGCCACACCTGGATTTGGGGTTACAGGCGGCACCAACAACCTGGTTTCCGTAGATGCCATGCAAGAATTCCGGATCCAAACGTCAAGTTTTGCGGCGGAATTTGGCCGCACGCCCGGCGCCCAGATTTCCGTTGAAACTCGGTCGGGAACGAACGAATTCCACGGCACGCTTTTTGAATACTTCCGCAACGATGTGCTCGATGCCAACGATTGGTTCGCAAATCAACAAGGTTTACGCAAGCCGAAGCTCCGGCAAAACGATTTTGGCGGTGTCCTAGGTGGACCAATTCTCAGGGACCGGACTTTCTTCTTCTTTTCCTATGAGGGACTGCGTCTGCGCCAGCCCCTCTTCCAAACGACGACCGTTCCCTCCATGTTTGCACGTCAAAATGCTCCGGTTGCACTTCAACCGCTCTTGAATGCATTTCCGCTGCCGAATGGCCCGGACACTGTTAATCCGACCACAGGGCTGCCAACAGGATTCGCACCGTTTTCTGCCGGCTATTCAAACCCATCGAGCTTGAACGCCACCAGCCTTCGCGTAGACCACAGACCGAGCAGCAAGGTCGCGCTATTCGGCCGCTACAACTACGCGCCATCCAGCACCATTCAGCGTGGCACGCTCGGCAGCGCTTTGAGCAATCTGAATCCAGTGGAGTTTAAGACCCAAACTCTTACCGTGGGTGCAACTTTCGCTGGCTCATCGAGGGTGAGCAGCGACCTCCGCTTTAACTACAGCAGGAACGATGCCACCCAATCCTTAACTCTTGACAGCTTTGGCGGAGCCGTCAAGCCGCAGGATTCTGCGCTGTTTCCATCCTTCGCGGCGATACCTGAGTTCGGCTTCACTATCATTGGTGGGGCCTCGTTCATAGCCGGGAGTGTTGTCGAGAGTCTGCAACGCCAAGTCAACTTGGTTGATACTTCGTCATTCGTAGTTCGCTCTCACCATCTCAAGTTTGGCATTGACTATCGGCGCCTCTTTCCGGTCATCACCGCTAGGGATTACTTGCAAAGCCCTCTCTTCACCGGCATCGGTATTACGGCCCCAGGAGTACCTCCTCCCGCGGGCACCGTGTTTTCGGGGACAGCATTCCGAGTCGGCGTCACAGCATCTGCTGGGCCACTCTTTCCTGTCTTTAACAATTTCTCGACGTTTGCGCAGGACACGTGGAGAGTCGGGCCCCGTTTGACCCTGACCTACGGTCTGCGTTGGGAGCTTAATCCCGCGCCCTCGGAGAGCAATGGCAACGACCCGCTTACTGTGGCGGGGTTGGATGATCCCTCTACGGCAACTCTGGCGCCGCCCGGTACAAAGCTCTACGACACAAGTTACAGCAACTTTGCGCCGCGCGTTGGCGTGGCCTACGAATTGTCACAACGCCATGGTCGGGAGATGGTCCTGCGCGGTGGGTTCGGAATCTTCTACGATCTCGGAAACGGACAGGCTGCAAACGTTTTTGTCGGGTTTCCATTCTCAGCCAGTAAGACCCTTTCCCTAGCACCATATCCGCTCACCCCAGCCCAGGAAGCGCCCCCTTCCTTGGACCCCAACCGATTGGCTACGTCAATGACGGTGTTTGTTCCGGATCTCGACCTGCCCCGCAGCTACCAGTGGAATCTAGCCGTCGAGCAGTCGCTCGGCTCCAATCAGTCTATCTCTGCATCTTACGTTGCGGCTGTGGGGCGCCGCCTGCTGCGGCAAGAGAGGCTCGCCGGTACTGCCTTTCGGGGAACGCTCAACCCTGGTGTATTTGCCCCAACGGCCTTTGTCCAAGTAACAAGAAACACAGCCACGTCTGATTACCATTCGTTGCAGCTTCAGTTCCAACGCCGGCTGTCGCGAGGGCTTCAGGCGCTTGCATCTTACACTTGGTCACATTCAATTGATATTGCATCAGCCGATTCCGCAGGGGACCTACTTCCGGCGGCAGCAATCAGCCCTCAGTTGGATAGAGGGCCTTCAGACTTCGACGTGCGACATGCCTTCAGTGGTACTCTCACGTACGATGTACCGACTCCACGACTCGGCGGAGTCGGTCGCTCTTTGCTCGGAAACTGGTCGATAGACACTTTCCTTGTCGCTCGCTCTGCGACACCCGTCAATGTGACGTATATTGCGTTTCTTGGTTCTGGCTTGGCCACTCTGCGTCCCGACTTGGTTACAGGCGAGCCTCTTTTCCTGAACGACCCGACTGTAGGAGGAGGTAGGCGGATCAATCCAGCGGCCTTCTCGATTCCATCGCCGCCGCGGCAGGGAACCCTAGGACGAAATGCGCTGCGGGGATTCCGTGCTTCACAGTTGGACTTTGCGCTTCGTCGCCAGTTCAACTTCACAGAACGGTTCAGGCTACAGTTTCGGACGGAGTTCTTCAACATCCTCAATCATCCCAATTTTGGAGACCCTGTAGGAATCATCCCTGCCGTGACTCTTTTCGGCAAGTCACGCACCATGCTCGCACAAAGTCTCGGGCTGGGCGGAGCCAGTGGTGGTTTCAATCCCCTCTACCAAATCGGCGGTCCACGATCAATCCAGTTTGCGTTGAAATTACAGTTCTAATTAGTTCGAGCGGGCACCTGCCCGAGGCTCGGTGATGCAGCCGCGCCAGGGCCGTTCGCAAGGTTTGAGCAGCGATCCCCTGGGGTCCGGTCGGTCTGGAGTTCGCGAACTAGGGCTGGGAGAAGAAAACGATGAGAATTCCAATCAAAACGATCCTACTGTTCATCTTATTTGCTTGCGCGGCAGGGGCGATCGCACGAGGTCAGCAGGCGCGGTTCGCGGCCCTTCCTGTGGAGAATGTGCTCCAATCGTCAATTTTCCCCCTTTTCGTACCAATTAGCCTTTCGCCCGACGGCCAATGGGTCGCTTTCACGTTGCAGGATACACGCAACCTAGAGACTCCAGAAGAGATTCGTTACTCGAGGCTCACCCATACAGGTGCACCACTTGCTTTAGTCGGAAGCGACGTGTGGATCGCCAGCACGCGAACGGGTGAATCGAGAAATCTGACCGAAGGCAAAGGCACAAGCTGGGGGCCGGTGTGGTCACCCGATGGCCGCTACCTCGCTTTTAGCTCCGATCGCGGTGGGACCTCTCGCCTCTGGTTGTGGGAAAAGTCGTCCGAGAAATTGCGACAATTAGGCGACGCAAGCGTCAGCGTTCGCCTGCTGGAAGGTGCTCGGTGGACGCCTGACAGCAGGCACATCATAGTCAAGGTGCTCCCTGAGGGGATGACCGTGGAGGACCTACTGGACATTGTCCACGGGCCAAGGGAGCAACGTAGCAGTCAAAGGAAAGGAGTGTTAGCGTCCGTTACGGTCCTCGAATCACGTGCAGTATCTGCTTCGCGGGGGCAGGGGCAACAGCAGGCGCAGAAATCACCAGCATCCTCAGCCGCCAATGAGATTAATCTAAGCGACTTGGCCGTGATTGACATTGCCAGTGGAGAGGTACGGCGGATTGCTCGCAGGTTGCGGCCACTCTGGTATCAAGTATCGCCAGATGGTGGTTACGTTGGGGTGATGTCGTTCGGCCGAGAAGCCGCGATTAACTCCCAGCAGACTCTCTACGATCTTCTGATCATTTCTTTGACGACAAGCGAGTCCCGAGTAGTGGCGTCAAACATTCAGTTTCAAGCCGTGGGTGAAGTGAGTTGGTCGCCAGATAGCAAGGCCTTGGCTTACATGGCCAGTGGCCCGCAGGCTAGGAAAGATGTTTTTGTAGCCTCACTAGGCGAGGGGGGGCCACGCAACCTTACACCTGGGTCCCACCCGAACTTTGCCAGTTCGTCTTCTTTGCTATGGGACCAAGCGAGCCAATTCCTGTATTCCATCGCGCCGGATGCGCTTTGGAAGATTGGCGTGGTCGGCGGAGACCTAACGAAGGTGGTAGACACTCCTCCTCACCGCATCCTCGTCGAACTGATTGCCGCTAGAGGACGTGGACGCCTCTGGTCTCCTGACGCAGGGCAATCCGCCGTCGTGGTGACCCGAGATGAGGAAACTATGCGGGACGGCTACTACAAGGTAAGCCTCAGAACAGGAAAATCGATCAAACTTGTCGACGAGGAGAAATCCTATGGTTATCTGCCGCGTACAAGCATGGATGTATCTGCCGACGGCCAGACCATGGTTTATGTGGCAGAGGATGCCCGGCACTGCCCTAACATCTGGACTGTGCGCGCTGACCTGCACAACCCCCGCCGAGTGACCAATACCAACCCGCAGTTTGACAGATATGTTCTGGGGGCGAGCAGGCTGATTAGGTGGCGGAGCGAGGATGGTCAAGAGCTCAGAGGGGCCCTTCTCCTGCCCACAGGCTATAGGGAAGGCAAGAGTTATCCCCTCATTGTCCATGTGTATGGTGGAGAACTTCGCTCAACCGTGGTGAATAAATGGGGGGGAGGAGCCGCAGTGTTCAACATGCAGCTCCTTGCCACACGGGGCTACGCGGTTTTGTTCCCTGACGCTCCGCAACGGGTGGGGACACCCATGCGAGATCTCGTGAAGACCGTGCTGCCCGGTGTGGAAAAAGCCGTGGAAATGGGGATCGCCGACCCAGAACGGCTAGGAGTGATGGGGCACAGCTACGGGGGTTATAGCACCTTTGCTCTGATCGTGCAGTCAGCGCGCTTCAAGGCAGCTGTCGTGAGTGCGGGCATAAACAATTTGATGAGCGCCTACATGCAAGGGGGAGCGACTGGGGGAGGGGTCGGGTG
>JAKEER010000112.1 GCA_022616615.1 Acidobacteriota bacterium | reverse complement strand
TCTTCAACATCCTGTAACAGGGTCGTCCACTGCCATTTCTTTGGATTCCATTTGATGAGGTAAGTGGCCATAACAGAAAACAGTGGTCGTCAGCCTAACGATCCCAAGCTCAGTGGCTTTTGGCCAAACGACGCTTGACCGAATTCCCACCGCTGTATCTGGCCAAAAGTCCGCTGCAGCGCCGGTTAGGCCGCTCAACGTTTGCGCCAGTACCCGGGACGACGCTTGCCGTGGGAAATAGCGACGACTTGGACCATCGGAGGACTAGGGCCGTATCGCAGCCGCTGAGCGAGTAACGTCTGCCGGCTACCAGACAGGTAGCACCGCCTTCAACGATCGTGATGGACTCATCATAAAGGTGCGTGTGACAGGGCAGTGAAGCTCCCGGAGCAAAACGGCCGTATCCGCCACAAATTCCCTTCGAGCCAAGCCGCTTCGCAAACAGATCCCGGAATAACGCTTTGGCGGAGAGCTCATACTCCTGCGCTCGGGAGAATCTGGAAAGAGCTTCTGCGCCTTCCGTGGAAGCCACCGCGTCTCGCAGATCGCGCTCCGCAAACGGCGTGGTCACCAGTTCCAGGGTCACCGTCGCCGACGACAAAGCTACATGCGCCAGCAGATCCACGGAAGGTTCCAGACTCTTCATTCCGTACGCCAGGCCGGCCGGAACGTGAAGGGAATCATAAGGCGCCAGTCGATAGGTTCGTCCTTCCACAGCAATGTCACAGCGCCCCTGCAGAATCGTGATCGACTTGCCGCATTCATGTTTATAACAAGGCAACTGCGCACCGGGCTTGAAGCGGGCCAGGCCAGTGCTGAAGCCGTTTGCGCCCAATTCCCCGTTGGCGAAGAAAACCACCGAAACCCCTTCCACCAACTCCTGAGCGGGAGCGCTGGCTGCGTGAGTGACTCGTTCCAAACGTGCGCTCATCCTTTGCCCTTCTCCAAGAATCTCATTTGTGGCAGCACACCCTCCGACGTTTTCTTCGCCAATAATTCATGGTAGCGCAGCAGCGTCGCCAGATCCTTTCCCTTGGCAACTTCATCCTCGATTTTCTTTTCAACCACTGCCAGCCGTTTAGCGGCTTCGATCACCGACTCCAGCCGATCTTGTGGCACCACCACCACGCCGTCTTCATCACCGACCACCCAGTCGCCGGGATGCACGATCGCGCCCCCGCACTGTACCGGGACCTGAAACTCGCCGGCGTATTGAACGCCTCCGGCATTGGGCACGACTGCTCGGGCGAATACCGGCAGTTTGTCGCGACGAATCTTGTAGAAATCGCGAATCGCTCCGTCAATCACCACGCCCTGCAATCCCTTAAGCCGCGCTGCCAGTGTGGTGACTTCGCCCCAAAGGGCCGTATTGAGTTCTCCCTGGCCGTCGATCACCAGCACACTGCCTTTTGGGCAATGGGAGAGAGTAATTCCCACCATGAGGATGTCTGCCGTGTGGACGCGCACCGTCACGGCGGGGCCAGCCATCCGGCAGTTGGCCGAAAGGCAGTGCATGTCGTGATCCATGGCGCCTCCCTTGCCGAGCGCGTCGGAAAGGAGGGAGGTGCGGATCGTTCGGATTTCTTTCAACAGGCGTGAGGACACTGCGGCCGCAGGCCGCGCTGGCTTGTTCATAGCATGACTTGTGCCGGACTGATGGCTTTGTATTTTCCTTTGTTGGCGGTAATTTCAAACGCTTGAGGCACGGACTCAATGCCTGGAAGCACGTGGGTAATCATCGGCTTGAGTTGGACCCGGCCGGAAGCGACCAGCCGGACGGTGTATTCCAGATGAGCCGAGGTGCTGATATCTGGAAACAGGTAACGCAGACTTCGCTCCCGCAGCAGATCGATATCGACTGGGAAAGGTTCGCCAAACCAGGACACTCCAATGACCTTGCCTCCCGAGCGCACCGCGTCGATGGCTTGCGTGAGCGTCTTTACCCCCGAAAGCCCCTGCAGCGGGCTTCCTCCGGCACATTCAAACACCACGTCGGCTCCAATCCCATCGGTAAGGTCGCGAATGGAGGCCACCGGATCGTCTTGATTGGCGTTGATGGAAGTGTCGGCGCCCAGCTCCCGCGATTTCTGGCAGGCTTCGTCACGCACATCCACAGTGATGATCTTTCCCGCCCCGCAGTTTCGGGCCACCTGCATACATTCGAACCCCATGCTGCCTTGCCCGAAGATCGCCACGGTGTCGCCCACCTGAATGTCTGCAGTCTCCACGGCTGCCACGCTGTCACTGAGCGACTGCAGGCAAGCGGCCTCGCTGTGCGAGATCCGGTCATCCACCTTGACCAGAGCAATTTCAGGAAGCAGGGCGAAGTCGGAAAAGCAACCGGGAAGATCAAATCCGATCACAGGGCCCTTTCTGCAGAGTGTACTTCGGCCGGAAAGGCAGAGCGAACAATCCTGACACGGCAGCTTCGCCCGAGCAGCCACCCGGTCTCCGACTTGAAACTTCGAAACGCCGTCGCCGGCTTCCACAATCTCGGCGCAGAATTCGTGGCCGAACAACTGCACCGGGGCTTCGGTCTCGAGCCTTTTCTTGATGCGCTCATAAGCAAGCGTCTTGATCCCGCGGGCCAGTTGCGCTTCGGTGACACTGGGCTGCACACACTGCACTTTCACCACAACGTGGTGTGGCTTACAAACCGGGGAAGCCGTTTCGTCCATTCGCAAATCGTTGAATCCGTAAAATCGCCATGCTTTCATGAAGAGATGCCTCTGAGAGTTGAAGATCCCGTGTCTCACTCTTTACACAGAGTGGAAAGATGTGGAGAAACAGCGTGAGCACGGAGTTGCGACAAATTCCCCCTAAGAAAATCCCCTCTCGGGAGGGGTGGCGGCGGAGCCGCCGGGGTGGGTCTGCGTCGGTAACAACCCACCCCGAGGGCCTCACGGCGCTCTCCCCTCCCAAGAGGGGAATCTGTCATCATTTTCCTTCTCACTTCGCACCGCGTGCCCCAGCGGTGTGGGAGCTCCTTAGAAAAGGGGAATTCGTTCTCCATCAAAACTCTTACAACGGCCGGACAATGGATTGGCTGCGCAAGTAATCGAACAAAGTATCAGGGCCCAGCACGCCGCCGCCGAGACCGCTCAGGTTGACGCCACCATAGGGCACGCCATGCACGAATACGTTGTGTGCGTTGATCCAGCCGTTCCCTGCCACCAGCGACTCCGCCACCCGATTGGCCCGATCTAGGTCCTGGCTCCACACACTGTTCGCCAAACCGTAGGTCGAGCGGTTCACCAGCTCAATAGCTTCCTCCTCTGCATTGAATTTCAGAATGTAAGGAACAGGCCCGAAGATCTCTTCGCGCGCAGCCACATTATCAGGGGACCCAGCCAGGACTGCCGGCTTGACGTAGAAACCTGCCGGCTTGCCGGGTACTTCAGCCTCACCTCCGGGAACGACCGCTTCGGCGCCCTGCTGCTGAGCTTTCTGTAAATAGCCCAACACCCGATCCTTCTGCTTTTGACTGACGACGGGTCCCATCTGAGTCTGCGGATCGTTCCAATAGCCAATCTGAACGGCAGCCATACGCGATCGAGTCTGTTCCACAAATTGATCGTAGATCGATTCATGCACCAGCCAGCGCGTGGCCGTGCAGCAGACTTGTCCCGTGTTCAAGGTCACCGCGCCACAGAGCACATCCACGGTCTTCTCAACATCGATGTCGTTGAAAATGACAGCGGCGCCCTTGCCACCGAGTTCCAACTTCACTGGAATCAAATTGCGCCCGCAGGATTCGGCAACCAGTCGTCCCACCTCGGGCGACCCGGTAAAGGACATTCGGCTCAGCCCAGGATGAGTGGCTAACGCTTCGCCAGCCGTCGTTCCCAGGCCAGTCACGACGTTCACCACGCCATCGGGAATTCCGGCCTCCTTCACCAGCTTCGTCAGGAAGAGTGTGGAGAGCGGCGTGTCTTCCGCGGGCTTAATGACGACGGTATTCCCGGCAGCCAAGGCCGGTGAGATTCCCCAACCCACCAGCAGGAAAGGAAAATTCCAGGGGAAGATGAAGCCGCATACGCCATAGGGATGCCGGACGACCCGCGCCTCATGCTTGGACACGGCAATCGGTGTCTTGTACTGAACATGAACAGCCAGATCGGTGTAATAGCGGAGCGTCGCCGAGAAGTTTTCAATATCCCAAGTAGCTTGCGGCAGGGGTTTCCCCACATCCAAGGACTCGATCTCCGCCAGTGTGGTTTTGTTTTTCTCCACTAGGTCGGCCAACCGATGGAGATAGACGCCCCGAGCGTTGTGCGTCATTTGAGGCCAGCCCGAATTGCGAAAGGCTTGCCTCGCTGTTTGCACGGCAAGGTCGACGTCTTCACTACCGGCATCAAAGACGGTACTCAAGACCGATCCGGCGCCCGGATCGAGAGTCTGAAACGTCTGGCCTTTCCCGGATGGCATCCATCCTCCTCCAATAAACAATCGCTGAGGCCCTTCGTTCAGAAAGGCTTCGACTGCGGAAGAATGCTTGCTGATTTGAGTTGCTGGCATAACTCCTCCTTGATGTTCTGTGAAATTCAAGTCAAACAGCGGGATTTTGCCTTGCTTCGCAAGACAGAGTATCGAAGACGGTCCTTGGACTTATTCCATGAGAAAAACCCGCACATCTTGGTGAGGTACTTCGATCTGGATGGAATTCTTCTCTACCGCGATTCTCTGCTGGCTGTGGATATCCAGAGCGCGTCGGAAAGCAATCGGAATTTCAATTCGGGCTGTCTGTTTTTCAACAGAATCGTTGAAGACCGCCAAGAGGCTGCGGGTTTTCCCTTCGATGAGTCGTGGACGAAGGCTGGCCGACGTTACTCTTGGCTTGACTAGCGGGGAAACAATGGCTCGGAGCCACTCAATACCCGAATCATTACCTGCTGAGATTGAGGCTCCGAGGTTTGTGCCAAGGTAGTAAACCTCGCCCTTGCCCACCTTTTTTCTGGCACCGACCGGTATCTCTCGATAGCGGGCAATTCGAGTACCCATTACCGACGCGGAGCGATTCCGATTCGGCACTTTCACACATTATGATCCGAGCAATTGTCCCTGAAATTTCTGCGCTCTCAATGGCGCCAGCGATCAAGCAGCTCGATTCCTAGAGATTTGGTCTATTGATAAATTGATTTCACGATTTCAAGTGGGATCAAGAGGAATCTTAGTCAACGTAGATCGAATGTCAATAGGCACGAGGATTCCAAACAAGCATTCTTTCGCACATTGAATATCCGAGATGTTTGACAGATGGATAAAAATGGTTTCAGACCAGAGAGGAACGCATTCTGACTGGTAGCCCAACTTCGTTAGGGCTGGTCCAATGCTCCGCTATCGTCCCTTCCCTACCTTTTCCAAATCCTAGTGCCAGACAACTTGAAAGTACCCAGGCATCTAAAACAGGTAGTAGAAAATAACTGTATCGGGAAACGCTCGCGCCAACAGAAACAACGAGTATTTCCGCGTCGCAAGAACCTGACCCAGCGAGGAGCTCTCCCTCCCCAAAAAAATCGTCCGTCAGTCCTTGTGCATTGGATGGGTCCAGCATTCCGTATACTTCTTGGCACTCTTGTCCAAAATGAATATCGCGTTTGTTAGTTAAAAACCGGATTGGAGGTAGAAGACCGTAGTAGGCCGAGCCTCGTGTAGGTAGAATTTTGGGATTCGCCAAGAAGATCAAATCCACCCAGGAGGCTCAGCCTATGAAACGATTCTGTAGCATTTTCTCACAGCTGTTACAACTGTTCCCGCGATTGGAATTTGAACAAGCCGTGAAGAAGCACCAAGCGGACCGTGGTGCGAAAGGGTTTACGACTTGGGGACAGTTCGTGGCGATGCTGTTTTGTCAACTTCGACGGGCGCACACGCTGCGTGAGATTGGCGGCGGATTGGCCAGTTGCTGCATCGATGATTGGATTGATGATTCCAACCAAAGCTAGGTGCCCAGCCTGAATTCCGGTTCGCTTTGCGCTTGGCCGAAATGACGCTGGGTTCTGGCAGATTTCCACGCCCTGGTTGCGGCAGGGTTTTCCGACGCCCCCTTAGAGACACGTGGCGCCCTGCAAGGCATGCGAAGCCGAACGAAGCGACGGCGGTCTCGGCTTCGTCCTCGGGTGGGCAAGGCCGGTCAGTTTCTCGCCGCCTGAGCCCGTATCGCAGTACAATGGCCGGCATTCCGGCGAAATACGATCGTCATCACATGTCAATCTTGCTTCTCATCGTTCTTGTCATCCGTGCTAATGTTTGCCCTGACCCACAAAGACACCAAAGGAGTGGCTCGAGATGACAACTGCTACCAAAAAACTCAACATACCAACCCATCTAAGTATTGCTCTAGTCACTATTTCGTTAGCTGCATTACAGTACGGGTCAGACAACAGTTCGTTAACAGTCAAAAAGGGCTCTCACATTGTCCTCATTGGCAACAATCTTGGCTCCAGGATGATGAATTACGGTCATTTCGAAACCGAAATGCATCTCCGTTATCCTGACAGTTCGCTCACGATTCGCAATATGTGTGATGGCGGAGACACGCCCGGATTCCGACCTCATCCAGGTCGTCCGTCGCCGTGGGCCTTTCCTGGCGCGGAAGCTTTTCAGACTGAACTCGCGCGAAATTCAGGGAGCGAAGGTCATTTTGAAACGCCGGACCAATGGCTCACTCGCCTCAAGGCAGATATCATCATCGCTTTCTTTGGGTATAACGAATCGTTCCAAGGTGAACCAGGGCTCTCCAACTGCAAAGCAGAGTTGGAAGCTTTTATCCGGCACACGCTGAGCCAGCGGTATAACGGCGAGTCGCCGCCTCAACTTGCGATCGTATCGCCGATCGCATTCGAAGATCTTTCCAACCGATTCGACCTTCCGGATGGCAAGCGGGAAAACGCAAACCTGGCGTTATACACACAAGCGATGAAGGAAGTAGCGGCCAAAACCAAGGTGCGCTTTCTGGATGTCTTCACGCCCTCCAAACGATGGTTTGAGACGAGTGATGCGCCACTGACGATCGATGGCTCGCAGCTTACCGATACAGGTTACGCCCGGCTCGCTCCTCTGCTCGCCGATCAGGTTTTTGGGAAGGTTGCTTCCAAAGCCGAGGCGCACCGGGCCCTGGTGCGCGCTGCCGTCCAGGAGAAAAACTGGTTTTGGCATAATGACTTCAAAATCCCAAACGGCGTGCATGTGTTCGGCCGACGCCATAAACCCTTTGGCCCAGACAACTATCCTGCGGAAGTGGCCAAAATTCGCGAGATGACTGCTCTGCGGGATTCCGCCATCTGGCACGCAGTAAAGGGCGAAAAGTTCGATCTCGAGGCGGCCGATCGAACGACTAGCAAGCTTCCGCCCGTTAAGACAAACTTCCAGCTTGCTGAGAAGAGTGGTAATCCAGAGTACCTTTACGGACAGGATGCTCTGAACAAGCTCACTGCGGCACCGGGATATAAAATCGAGCTCTTTGCCTCTGAGCAAGAGCTTAAGGATCTGGCGAAACCCGCCCAGCTCTCCTTCGATAATCGAGGGCGTCTCTGGGTCGCGACGATGCCCAGTTACCCGCATTACAAGCCGGGGGATGCGAAGCCGGACGACAAGCTCCTGATCCTCGAAGACACCGAGGGGGACGGCAGAGCGGATAAGCAAACGATTTTTGCGGCCGGCCTGCACTTGCCTGTCGGATTTGAGTTCGCGCCGGAAGGCGTCTATGTATCGCAGGGCACGAATCTGGTCCTGTTGAAGGACACCGATGGCGATGATAAGGCGGACGCCAAAGAGATTATCCTGAGCGGTTTCGACGACCACGACACGCACCATGCGATCCATGCATTTTGTGCTGATCCTTCGGGTGCTATTTACATGGGTGAGGGAATTTTCCTGCATAGCAATGTGGAGACCCCGTATGGTCCCGTTCGAGGTACCAACGGCGGCTTTTACCGGTATGCCCCGCAGCGGCGTCACTTGGAGCGTACCGCTCAGCTTGCGATCCCAAATCCGTGGGGCATTGCCTTCGATGAATGGGGGCAGGATTTCTTTGCAGAGACCTCGGGGCCGGACGTACGCTGGATGACGCCGGGATCCGTCAAGCCCCGATACGGAGTGGCCACCCACAAATCCTATAACCTGATCGAAGACGCGCACAGGGTCCGGCCTACGTCTGGACTGGAGTTTGTTTCGAGCCGCCACTTTCCGGACGAGGTGCAAGGAGACCTCCTGATCAACAACACCATCGGCTTCCTGGGCACTAAGCAGCACGCGATAGCCGACGATGGGACCGGCTACAAGAGCCACCATCGGCAGGATTTGGTGCAGGGGACAGACAGGAACTTCCGTCCTGTAGACATGGAGTTCGCACCCGATGGGTCGCTGTATCTGGTGGACTGGCACAATGTGCTGATCGGTCACATGCAGCACAATGCGCGAGATCCACTGCGGGATCGTGTGCACGGGCGCATTTATCGCGTCACCTATCCGTCACGTCCTCTGGTGAAACCCTCCAAGGTGGCGGGCGCCCGCGTCGAGGAGCTGTTGGATAATCTCAAGCTTCCCGAATACAGGACGCGCTATCGTACCCGTCGCGAGCTTCGCGGCCGCAAGACTTCCGACGTTCTCCCCAAGCTCAACGCCTGGGTTGCTAGCCTGGACAGAAAAGATCCCAAATATGAACATCACCTGCTCGAGGCGCTCTGGGTGACGTGGGGCCTCAACAGAGTTGACGAGACCCTGCTCCGCCAACTGCTCCATGCGAGCGATTACAGGGCTCGGGCTGCAGCAGCGCGCGTTCTCCGTTATGCAGGGCACCAGATAGCGAGTCAGGCGGATTTGCTGATGCAGGCCGCTCGAGATGAACACGGACGCGTACGTTTGGAGTCCATCGTGGCCGCCTCCTGGCTTGACAAGAAAAACGGGTTGCCTATTCTGGCAGAAGCCGCCAAGAAGCCGCTCGATAAATGGATTGTGCATGCGCACGCCACGGCAGTGGCGCATCTCAACGGCCGTGAGTTGACCCCGAGAGCGGAGAAGCCTCTCGAGTCCGATCTGAAAGGCATGGATCTTCAGCTGTTCACGAAAGGAAAGGCGATTTACGACCGGGAAGGGTTCTGTGTTACTTGTCATCAGGCTGACGGAAGAGGCGTCGCCGCATCGGGCTCGCCCTCCCTCGCCGGAACACAGTGGGTGGTAGGTAGCGAAGAACGCTTAGTTAAGCTGACGTTAAAAGGGCTACACGGTCCGATGGAGGTGCTTGGCAAGCAATATTCCGGAGAGGTACCAATGACGCCATTCGAAGGGTTGCTCAACGACGAAGAGGTGGCTGCCGTCTTAACCTTCGTGCGGAATTCCTTTGGCAACAAAGCGCCCGCGATCTCGCCGGAGAAGGTGAAAGCAGTGCGTAAGTCGATAGAAAATAAAGAGGGCTTCTACTCGCCCGCAGAGCTGCTTCAGCAACACCCGGATGGCGAGAAGAGGCAGTAGTAGAGGGCGCTTGTGCGCCCCAGTTGGAGAGGTGCACCCTTCGATCCGGGCAGCCGTCCCGATACAACCTCGAGCACTTCCAAGGGGGAAATTGGGTTCTGTGTGCGATGCGGGAAGTCTTGCATTGCGCTCAAACAGTAGTCTCCCGAGATGATATTCCGCCTATGATCCGCTGGATTCAAGGACTTAATGGTTGTGGCATGCTTCTAAGCTTGGTTCTTGCAATTGGCTGCAAAGGGATTGCTCCTCCCGACCCTGAAGAGCTCGACAAGGTCGCCTCACGCTTGAACTACCTGCGTGAGATAGAGGAAATCGCCTGGGTTGACAAACAGCCACCAGCCACGATTCTGATCGGTTGGAAGAAGCACCCTGTCGATAGCTTTGGCACCATCAATCGAGCAGCAGCCGAACACGCTTCCAAAATTGCGCGTGGAGTGCGTATTGTCAGCATTCGTGATTTCCAAAGAACCATGTGGCAGCAGGTAACTCCGTTGTGCGAAAGCACGATGACTGGTGAGGGAAAATTCACGACGAATTGTCCGTAAATGATCACACCGATGGTCGCCCGGTTGGTGCACGAGGCATTTGATCACGATAACTGGCTTTTCGAGTTGTTTCTACCGATGTCACTGCTTCGGCGCAAGTAACACATTCAACGAGCGATCAATATGTGACGCTGCCGCATATCGGAGCGCTCGCAAGTGCGGAGTTGTGCCCCTCTGCCACTCATGTTCACTCGCTAGCCTTCACGCCGTGAAGAGCTTGCGCAGGCGGCCGCGATGTGCGGCGGTCGCATAGACTACCGTTGAGCCCAGCTTGGGGAAACGGAGTCAGTTTCCGAGTCGGTGACCATCCATTCTCAGGTTCGCCGTCCCATTCGAGCTGGGGCCGGAGCCTGTCCGGGCACTTCTCCATATCTAGCCTTATAGATAGGGGCAAGTGGCGATCACCTGATCGGTAAACGCTAGGCGACTAGTCAGGACTATCCGCCGGTGCAGTGCCCGTGGGAGTGCATCAACGGTAGCCGAACACGGGCGGGAACATGACAACCACCAGTGCCGCCCATACGGAGTAGACGGGCAGATAGGCGATCTGCCATCGCTCCAGGACGGCAAACGAGCCCCGGTGACGCAGGAAGCACGCATAGAGCCACGCCGACCACGCCAGGTTGATGAGCAGAATGAGATTCTCGCCAAGAGCCGCCACTCGGTTGGGAGTGAAGCCAAACTCGGAGATGCGGGCTGCGATCGCCGCGAGCGCTACCCCATCAACCACGAGCGCGCTGACCACGAGCAGTAGTTGCAGGCCGTCGAAGAAGTCGGGCGGTGCCTCCGGGTCGCGCGCTGAGGCGGCGTAGAGCACCAACCCAACGACCAGCACCAGCAACAAGTCGAAGCCGATAAGTACCTCCCGCTTCACATTGATGGGGCTGCCTGTCCACGCCATCGTGGCCAGAAATACCAGTAGCAGAACTGTGAACAGCGGCGTGAACAGCCTGGTCAGCACCGGTGCCATGTTCTCGATGACACTTTGCTTCGCCTCCACCAACCAGGATCCGATGATGACGGCCCCCGCCGCACCGCACGGGATCAGCCAGCCCGCTACGAACCAGTCGGCGTTCATGTCGATGGCGGAGAACATCATGAACGTAAAGGCAGTGAGGACGCCCCCGCCGAGCGCGATGAGCACGTAGTAGATGGCCAGCTCGCCCGAGAACCGGACGAAGTTCATACGCCCACCGTCGGCGAACCAGCGGCCCCGGACATACGCGAAGCCGACGGCCAGCCAGAGGGCGATTGGCAGGTGCAGAATGGTCAGCACCTCAGTGTCACTGCCCTTGGGGAAGGGGAAGACGTTGGCGAACACAGCCCCCGCCGCGAAGGGCAGCGCAAGCCACAGGGCGTTGACCACGTCCCACCCGCGCTTCCACACGAAGTAGACGGCGAGCAGCGGCAAGACGAACAGGCTGGCGTTCCGGGCGTAGAACGGCGGGAGTTCGTTATCAGGGCTGAGAGGAAGACCGAACAGCGCCGGCACCTTGACGGCCAACGCCGCGGCGATGGCAAGGCCCAAAACGACGAGCGTGTCGGCGTAGGCGGTTTTCACCGACTCATCGGCAGCGTCTGGGGCGATGACCAACTGTTTCCACAGCCGGTCGGAGTGTGCGCGTGCGAACTCGCGCGACAGCGCATCGAGGTTGCCCATGCGCTTGACCGCGACCAGGAACGCTTCATCCGCAGCC
The DNA here is from genome assembly GCA_022616615.1 of Acidobacteriota bacterium. Classification (GTDB taxonomy): domain Bacteria; phylum Acidobacteriota; class Terriglobia; order Versatilivoradales; family Versatilivoraceae; genus VFZK01. Next base: position 1,589 of record JAKEER010000112.1, on the reverse strand, counting down.
AGGCCGGCCTCGGTGAGCGCCGTCAGCTGGTCGCGGAGATGTTCCTCGAGCTCCTCGACGTCGGGACCGTGAAGGGCCTGCCGGCGGCGTACGTACGCCCGCCACTGCGCGATTTGCTCCTCGAGCGGTCGATCGGCGAAGGTCGTCATGCCGTGCACTCCTTCATCCAGATACCCCGCAGGGTACCGTCCACGGCCTGCCACTGCTGCCGCTGGGCTGCGAGCTGCGCCCGGCCTTTTCTAGTGATCCGGTAGTACTTACGCCTGCGGCCGTTCTCGGAGGCGGACCACTTCGCCGCGACATGACCTTGGCGCTCAAGCCGGTGCAGCACGGGATAGAGCATGCCGTCGGTCCACTGTAGGTGCCCGCCTGACAACTCGGTCACTCGCTTGATGATGGCGTAGCCATAACTGTCGCCTTCGGCAAGGATGGCGAGCACGAGCGGCGTGGCGGAAGCAGCAATCAAGTCCTTACTCATGTCCATACGTAGAAGTCTTATACATTGTGGTTCTATGTATGTCAATAATAATCTGAGGTCAACCGCCTCGATTGATGGAAGCAGGTACGAGGTTGGACAACCGCGCTGCAGTTGAAGTCGACACCTCCGGCGCGAAAATCGGTCCTGTGTTACGCCGCAGCGTTTACCAGTCAACTAGACGTATAATCAGCAACCCTTAGGCTCTCGTTCCACGATCAGAGCCTAGTCGTAACTAAATGCTTCGCAACTGCAGTGGGTGGTCGGTCCATTACGAACGAAGTAGAGCAGGGCAAGTGAATCGTGGGCCTCAGAGAGGAACGGTCGTTTTCTCTGTATTCGATCTACTCAGTTTGAATGGCAAGGATCTGCGAGAAGTTCCGCTATTGAAACGCAAGGCGCGCCTGAAGGAACTGATCAAAGATCTTCCAAGGCTTCTCTACGTTGACCATCTGGAAGTTCGGGGGCTGGCAATGTTTGCCGGGGCAGTGGCGCTTGGCCTAGAAGGGATCGTAGCGAAAGACAGTCAGAGCCCTTACGTGGAGGGCCCGCGCGTGACGTGGCATTGGCAGAAGATCAGGAATCGCGACTACCAACGCCAGGAGAAGATCGAGTTTCATCCGCGAAAGGCGCCTTAGCTCGACTGTCCAAGCTCCCGCTTCAGCCAGTCCCGACCAAGCCTGACCGACACAAACTGATTACTGCACCCATCGCTTCCTTCAAACCAAACTGCGTCCTGATCCACAATCGTCCGGCTCTCTCTCATTCCTGCCATCAGACGGCATTGACCGAGCCTTCCCAGCAGGAAATCATTTGGAATCCAAAGGCATTGCAGCTGACGCCACTCGGCGACCTTGGCCATTGACAGGAGCCACCGAACCGGTACCTCGCTGTGAATCGTGACATACTGGCAGCGGGCGTTATCGATGACCACTTTGGCCTTACCATGAATGGTGCGCCGGATCTTTTCGTCGTCGGCCACCCGGACCAACTGTGCGTTGATGCGCAGCCTCCCCCCCGCCCGCAGGACCGACCCCTCCACCACCAGGTTCGTCTTCAGTTGCTGCCCAACTTCACGAATATTGCGCGGCTTGTCCTTGAACGTGAACGATGA
>JAKEER010000749.1 GCA_022616615.1 Acidobacteriota bacterium | reverse complement strand
CATGGCTACCAAGACGACTGACTAGGGCATGGGTAGCCACGATTGGCGTGCTTTTCGCCAATCGTGGGCCCGGTCCTGCCTTAAGTTGACATCAATGCGCAACGCGGCATGAAAAACTCCTCCTCTGAAAATCAACTCCCCTCCTCAACTGAAACTCAACTGAGGAGGGGTGAATGCTTGAGAAGCGTTCACGGCCCCAACCGGCAGGGGTGGTTGATGAGGAACACCAATGTCGTGGCAAGGAGGGGACTCACGCGATTCCATCCGTCGTGGCGCCGCAACGCGGCATGAAGGCTCTTTTGGTTTTTCTCAATCGGGCGTTTTTCAAATGGAGCACCAACGATGAACGTTCATTTACCTATCCCCGCCGCTGTCCGCATCGGTCATGTGCACCTGAAGGTGGCCGACCTAGAGCGCGCGCTGGCGTTTTACTGTGGCGTGCTCGGCTTTGAAGTGATGCAGCGTTACGGGCAGAGTGCTGCGTTCGTCTCGGCCGGAGGGTATCATCATCACATCGGCCTCAACACCTGGGAGAGCGAGGGAGGGAACCCGCCGCCGCGCGGCGCGACGGGCCTTTATCACTTGGCCATTCTTTATCCCACCCGAGCCGATCTGGCGGATGCCTTACGGCGTCTTCAGCAGGCGGGCATCCCGCTCGCGGGCGCGAGTGACCACGGCGTGAGCGAGGCTCTTTACCTCCACGATCCGGATAGCAACGGCGTCGAGCTCTACTGGGACAGGCCCGCATCAGAGTGGCCCCGCACCGCCGACGGTCATCTCGCCATGTTCACGCAGCGGCTCGATCTTGCTGCTCTCCTGTCAGAATCGCCAGCGCCCGCGGCTTGATCCTTTCGCAACCGGTTCGGCGCGGCCTCACTTCTCTTTTTGCTACCTCTCGGCCGGATTGGCTTGGCGTCTTCGCAGTAGCCGCTCGGTTCGGCTTCGAGCGCTTCAGTTCTTCTTGCCGCCAATGCGAAAGGCACGGAACTCTTTCGTCACACCAAAGGAGATGCCGGAATTGGGCGAGTTATCGGCCAGGCCTGCCACACCGGCGATGTCCCAGCGGAATCCGAGTCCGTGAATCTGGACGCCCAGCCGAAACTGGGATTGGCTCTCAGTTCCCAAAGGAGTGCCGCTCTGGCGTGTACTCCAGCGACCGTAAACTTCACTAGCCAGGCTGAGGGCTGGACTTACCGGGTAGATTCCACCCAGTCCATAAACGACAACATCGTTTTGCACACCTGCTTCAACGGGGTTGCCGAGAATGCCGAGGCCCGCATTGGCAAAGGCATTAAGCTTTCCGAAATGCTTTCCGGCCAACAGCGTGCCGTAAAACTGTGTGCTGTCGAGGCCAAGTCCCTTGGCAGCAGACGCGTTGGGAAGCTGAACTGTCGGTCGAAAGGCCAGGGCAGGGAAATGTTTCTTTTCGGCAGCGAGCAGAATCTTAGTCGACAGGGAGAGGTCGCCAAAATCGCTCGTGGCTGTTCCTGCGGTGTTCAGTGTGAGATCCAGCGGGGTCGCCGAGCGCTTGTTGATGGAAAGGAAATCATACACTGAGCCCTGCATCTGGAATTCGACGATCTCACCCAAGCCGGCGTAGATGCCGATGACGCCAAGGCTCGTCAAGTCGCCGCGTAAGCCGGACAGGGGATACTTGGCCTCTTGAAAGAAATCAAAGCCGAACTGGAGCGAGACGTTACCCGGCGCCAGGATGGCAGGTTCCTGCGTCTGGAGCGGACGCTGCTGGGCGAAGAGGGGCCTGGCGCCATGGCAAAGAAGGACGAGAGTGCAAAGAGAAAGACAAATGGAATACGCGAGCGGCAGAGGGCACATGGAGGCGATCGGTTTCTTAGCGACTAGCTAGAGAGATCCGGCAAGGCACCAGGGAGACGAAGAGAAGCCCCGACCATCGTCTTGCTTGTTCTCTTTCTGTGGCTTCTGCCTTAGTGCAGTCATAGGCCTTCTCTGCGGCTCCGCGTCACTGCGATTCGATCGTTTTCATGATTCTTCACGTTCGTACTGCAGAATCGCCGCCGCGACAATGGCAGCAGTTTCCGTCCGCAAGATACCGGAACCGAGGCTTGCAGCTTGAAAGCCTGATTGCATGAGTGTTTCATGCTCTTGGACCGTCCAGCCACCTTCGGGACCAATGCAGAAGACAGCGGACTGCCAAGGCGAGGATCGCACAACGCTTTTCAGGCTCGCCTCGCGCTCACTTTCGGAAAGCATCAGCTTCAAACCATCGGGCAGGGCCCGGCAGAGAAGCGGCAACGGCGACGGAGGATGCAATACCGGCAGTGTGCGGCGCCGCGATTGCTTGACTGCGGCCAAGATGATCTTCTGCCAGCGCTCCATTTTGCCCGCCAGTCTCTCCTTCGGGATCTTGACGACAGACCTTGCTGCTTCGAGAAGATAGATTTCATCGATCCCGAGTTCGGTGCACTTCTCGAGAATCCACTCCAGCTTGTCCGCTTTGCAGAGCGACTGAATGAGTCCAAGGCGGGCAGATGGGGAAGACGCGGCCAGTAGTTCGACTTCCGAGAACTCTACACCGCCTGCAGAGTGGCAATCAACCACCGCCCGCCAAATCTGGCCGGTCCCGTCTATCAGCTCGACTACTCGGCCGGGTTCGGCCCTCAGGACATGACGGAGATGATGCGCCTCACTGCCTTGGAGTGTTGCTCTGCCGCCGGAAGGTGGCGTTGACAGGAGGAATCGCCGTGAGGACATGTACGTTGGAATCCACCGAAACGGAGAGACGGCGAACCGGCGAACCGGCGAACTGGAGAAAGCCAAGATCTGTCTTTAGGTTTCCGCTTCGCGGTTGCAGGAACGACCGTGTTACTATCTCCGCGTCGCCGTTTCTCCGTCTCGCCGTTTCGCCTCAAGTGTTTTCCCGTCTCGCTTCAGGAGCGGACATATATCAGACAAGTCCACTCACCCTTTTTCAGACGTCTTTTCAAACTCAAAGAGCTGCGGCGCCGCAATCGTTCAACGCGCCTGGCTTGGTGGTTCAACAAGCCTGAGACGATCAGCAGGGCGCCGGGTTTCAGCCGCTGTTCGAATTTCCAGAACTCCTGCTCAATCAGCTCTACCGTGAGATTCGCGACGAGATAGCCCGGCTTGAAGCGCCGGACTTTCTCAAGCTCGCCCAGCACCCAGCGAACCGTGGCGCCGCACCCGTTCTGCACACCGTTTAGGGCGGCAATCTCCACGGCGATTGGATCGATATCGCAGCCCACCACCTTGCGTGCTCCGAGTTTTGCGGCGGCAATGGCTAGAATCCCCGAGCCGGTTCCCACGTCCAAGCAAGTGGAGCCGGGAGTCAGGTAACGCTCCAAAGCTTCCAGGCACAACTGGGTGGTTTCATGGGTGCCGGCGCCGAAGGCCATGCTGGGCTCGATACAGATCTGGATGCGATCTCCTTCACCCAGGAGCCTCCCTTGGATTTTGTTCTCCCTGTCGAATGGAACAATTTGAAACCGCCTGCCAATAGTGAAGGGCTGAAGCTGCTGGCGCCATTTTTTGAACCAGTCACGCTCAACCTGGACACGAAGGGTGCAACCGAAAAGCGGAATTCCGGCTTGGCGGCACTGGGTCTTGAATTCGCGATGCAACGACTGCAGGTCTTGGAGGGGGTCGAAATAGGCCTTGATGCGGAGCTTGCCGGAGCGAAGCGGATCTTCTTCAATACCGTTGGTGCCGAGGCTCCAGAGAATCCCCGAGGCTTCGTCGAGGTCGTCCGGCGGGAACGAAGCCTGAAGGTAGTTCCACTGTTTCATCCAAAAATATCTTTGACCTTGTCGAGGATTTTTCGTTCGAGAGGTTTGTTGCTGACGTCACTGATTTCCGCAAACTGTTCGAGCAGCCTGCGCTGTTCGCGGGTCAGCTTGGCCGGGGTGATGACATTGACACGAACGTACTGGTCGCCGCGACCCTTGCCCGTGGGGCTGGTAATGCCCTTGCCGCGCAGGCAAAAGACCTTGCCGCTCTGCGTTCCTTCCGGGATCCTGAGCTTGTCTTCCCCTTCCAGGGTGGGAATGGTGACTTCAGCGCCCAGGGCCGCCTGGGCAAAGCTGATCGGAATGGTGCAGTAGATGTGGTTCTGCTGCCGCTCGAAAATCTCGTGCTCTTTCACGAAGAAGACGACGTCGAGATCTCCAGCAGGGCCGCCATGGACGCCAGCTTCGCCTTCCCCACTCAACCGCATCCGCTGGCCGTTATCGACTCCGGCGGGAATCTTGATCTCGAGGGTGCGATCGCGGTGCACCCGGCCTTCGCCGCGACAGTCTTTGCACGGATTCTTGATAATCGTTCCCTTACCCTGGCAATGATGACAGGTGCGGCTGATGCTGAAAAATCCTTGCTGATAGCGGATCTGCCCCTGGCCGTGGCAGGTGGGACACGTGCTGGAACCGGCGCCCGGCGTGGCCCCACTACCTGAACAACTCTGGCAGGGCTCTAGGCGTGGAATCTTGATCTTGGTCTTCAGGCCAAAGGCCGCTTCCATAAAGGTGAGCTCGAGGTTGTATCGCAAATCATCGCCGCGCTGCGCAGCGCTGCGGCGTCTGCCCCCACCCATGATGTCGCCAAAGCCGAAGAGATCTCCGAAGATGTCACCGAACTCGGAAAAAATTGCCGGATCAAAACCCGCGGAAGCTCCGCCATTGCTATGACCAAACCGATCGTAGTGCGCGCGCTTCTGCTGGTCGCTCAAGATGCTGTAAGCTTCCGCCGCCGCCTTGAACTTTTCTTCAGCGTCGCTGTTTCCCTGGTTCTTGTCCGGGTGGTACTTCACGGCCAGTTTGCGGTAGGCGCTCTTGATTTCCTGATCGGATGCAGACCTGGAAACACCCAGGACTTCATAGTAATCACGCTTGCTCAAAACCAATCTCCTTCTTGGACTCTATTTCGTGTCGATTCCAGCGCTGTTCAACCAGGAAAGCATGTCGTCCGGTTTTGCGGGCTGCGGAGCTTTTCCATCTTTGCTGTTCGCCTGTGAGGAAAACATGGCATGGGTCAACAGCGAAGCCGATTGCTCCAGGTCCTGCATTAACCGGCTGAAGTTCACATCGGTGTCAATGCCTTCGTCCGCATGCTTGGCCGTCTTCAATGCATCCCGCACAAACGTCTGATCGTTTTCGGGGAGCAGCCAGCCAAACTCGGTGAAAGTTTTGGCAGTCGATTGCAAGAGGCCGCTCATCCGGTTCTTCAGGATCGTCTGCTCCTTTTGCTTCCGGTCTTCATCCGACTTGAACTTGGCTTCATCGATAATGCGCTTGATTTCATCGCTGGACAGGCCGCTGGAGGGTGTCACCTTGACGGCCTGCTCGCGCCCCGAGCTCTGATCCTTCGCCGACACACTCAATATACCACTGGCGTCAATGTCGAACGTTACATCGATCTGTGGGACGCCGCGCGGCACAGCAGGAATGTCAATCATCTCAAACTTCGCCAGCGAACGGTTTGCAGCCGCCAGCTCGCGCTCCCCCTGCAGCACATGAATCTCCACCACCGACTGGTTGTCGGCTACGGTCGTAAACGTCATGGTCTTGGTGGTGGGGATGGTGGTGTTGCGGTCGAGGAACTTGGTGAACAACCCGCCATGGGTTTCGACGCCCAGCGAAAGAGGAATGACGTCCAGCAGGACGATGTCCTTGATCTCTCCCTTCAGCACTCCGCCTTGAATGGCGGCGCCGATGGCCACGACTTCGTCCGGATTAATTTCGAGGCAAGGCAGCTTGCCGAAGATCTTCTCCACGCGCTCGCGCACCAGGGGCGTGCGCGTCTGTCCGCCGACCAGAAGCACCTGGTCGATGTCTTTCGGTTCGAGCTTGGCGTCCCACAGCGCCTTCTGGCAGGGCTCAACGGTGCGCTCAACCAAGTCAGCCACCATCTGCTCAAACTTGGATCGTGACAGCAGCTTGTTGAAATGCTTGGGGCCGGTGCGGTCGGCAGAGATGAAAGGGAGGTTGATATGCGTTTCCATGGTGGTGGAGAGTTCGCACTTGGCACGCTCAGCGGCTTCCTTCAGCCGCTGCAGGGCCAACTTGTCGACGCGTAGATCAATGTTGTTCTCCTTTTGGAACTCGCCCACAATCCAATCGAGGATCTTCTGGTCGAAGTCTTCACCGCCCAGAAAACTATCGCCGCAGGTCGCCAGCACCTCGAAAACGCCGTCGTTCAGTTCAAGAATCGAGACGTCAAACGTGCCGCCGCCGAGATCGTAAATAACCACTTTCTCGTTTTCATGCTTTCCGAGTCCATACGCCAGCGCAGCCGCGGTTGGTTCGTTGATGATTCGATTGACAGTCAGCCCGGCGATCTTGCCGGCGTCTTTGGTCGCCTGCCTCTGAATGTCATCGAAGTAGGCAGGCACAGTGACAATGGCTTCGCTGATTTCCTCGCCCAGAAACTCTTCAGCCGACTCGCGCAGCTTGTTAAGGATGACAGCAGAGATCTCGGGCGGGCTGTAGTCTTTTCCCAGGATATGGATGCGAACATCGCTGGTTTCGGAGCCGGTCAGCTGATACGGCAGAACCTCCTGGGCCTGCTGCACTTCGGGCGCATTGAGCTTGCGTCCAATCAGGCGCTTGACCGCATAGACCGTGTTCTTCGCATTAGTGACCGCCTGGCGTTTGGCAATCTGGCCGGCAAGCTGCTCGCCCTTTTCCGTAAAGCCGACAACCGACGGTGTCGTTCGTCCGCCTTCCCGGTTTGGAATGACTTGGGCGACGCCTCCTTCAATGACGGCGACACAGGAATTGGTGGTTCCCAAATCGATTCCAATAATCTTTGGCATAAATCCCTTCCTGGGATGAAACCCGTTTCTATGAACGATTGCAGAATATAGTGACGAGACCCTCCGTCCCCACAAACGAAACGGACTTCGGTCCCCCTCTCCCCAGCGCGGGAGAGGGGCTAGGGGTGAGGGGGTGAGCACACGCTGGAATGTTCTGGCCAGTGTTCCAAGAACCTCATCCAGCACTGGGTTTCGGGAACTGACCCAGCCGACAAGGATCCCCCTCACCCCCCGGCCCCTCTCCCGCGCTGGGGAGAGGGGAGCCGATTAGCGACTGTGACCGCATCAGACAAGGCACGCAGAAGTGTCACTATAATGCCTAATGCTCAATAAGAGCGCTCCACGGAAAAGTCAAAACGCATTCTTGATATCCTTTTGGTAGCCACAACCACCGCGTGGTTTGCGGTGGTCGTGGGCAGCTCGTTACGAAAGCCCACAGCCAGCAGAAAACGCCGAGCTTGCTTCCCAGGCTCAGATCCTTGTCGCCTATTCAACTGTCTCAGACTCGTTCTTGACCGCCGCGGGTGATGCTTCGGGTTCTGCAGCTTCCGGTTCCGCCGCCACTGCCGGTGCCACGGCTACTTTCACCATGGAAGGGCGCAGCAAGCGATCTTTGAACGTATAGCCACGTTGCATTTCTTCGATGATTTCATTTTCCGGCAAGACAGAGCTTTCCTCACGGAGCACAGCCTGATGGAAGTTCGGGTCGAACATCTTGCCCATGGCACGGATGGGTTGAACACCGGCGGAAGCTAGTAAATCTCGAAGTTGCTTCAGGATTAACTCAATGCCCTTCTTGTAACTCTCCACGGTCTCGCCTTCGGTCACGGAAAGGCCGCGCTCCAGGCCGTCGATCGCAGGCAGCAAACCTTGAATGAAATTCGCCACGGCAAAGTCAAACGACTCGGTCTTCTCCCGCTCCGTCCGCTTGCGAAAGTTGTCAAATTCGGCTTGCTTACGTAACAGTCGCTCGCAAAGCCCCTGCTTTTCTTTCTGCAGCGATTCAATCTGTTCCAAAGACACCGTCGTGTCGACCGCAATGAGAGGGGCCGTTTCCTCTGCTTCCGTAGGTTGTGAAGCCTCTTCAGGCGCAACCTCCGAGTCCTGAGAAGGTGGCTCTTCCGGTTCCACTGTTGCCGTTTCATCGGCCACCGCCAGGCCAGCGCCCTGTACGTTGCCATTTAACGGCGGGTCCGACGGCGCCTGAACAACGGTGTCTTCCTGCTTGGGATCTTCACCCATGCCGTTTTCTCCAGAGAGCATCCTCCGCAGTCTTGATAGCAAGCGATTGGTCATTCTCTGCGGATCGAAATTGAACAATGATTGATGGGGCGGCGACGCCGGGTCTAGTTGGCATTGAAAATCTGGCCGTATAACTTTGCCACATAGTCCACGATGGTGATGGCCCGCGCATACTCCAGGCGGGTCGGCCCCAGAATACCGACGGATCCCAGATTTGGGTCTTGCGGAGTAATCGGAGAGGAAATCAACGTGTATTCCTGCATACCAGGGGTCGCATTCTCCGAACCGATGATTACTCGAACCCCGGTGCCCGAACCGCTGCGGATACATTCGTTGAGAATCTTAACTAGCTTGCTTTTCTCCTCAAACGTCTTAAACAAAGACTGCATCCGCAAACTGTCTGCGAACTCCGGCTTGCTGAGCAAGTTCGACGGGCCGTCCAGGTAGATATCGGCATTCTGGCCGGAAACTTCATCGATTAAGCCACGATTGCAGAGCAGGATGACGTTCTTGAGGAGCCGGTCGTAGAGAGCCTTTTCTTCACGCATTTTCTTGAGGATGTCATTACGAATCAGCAGGAGGCTCTGGCCGGCGTAATGTTCATCGATGTAGCGTGCCGTCTGGTCGAGCTCCGTCTGTGTAAACTGCTCGTCCACATGCACCAGGCGGTTTTGCACCAGTCCGGAGCGCGAAACGATAATTACCAGGATCCTGCCCTCCCCCACCTGGATGAATTCGATATGCTTCAGTTGATTCTGATCCAGCGCCGGCGAGATGACGAAGCCGATGTTATCTGTTGCCTGCGAAATGGTGTGAGAGATGCGTTCCACAACGCTGTCGTGCGAGCTGGCATTGAAGATGTTGTCGTCAATAAATTCTTGGTCAGACTTGTTCAACCGGGCAGACTCCAACAGATTGTCGACGTAGAAGCGATACCCCTTATCGGTGGGAATGCGGCCGGCCGAAGTGTGCGGCTGAGCAAGATAGCCAGCCTCTTCCAGATCGGCCATAATATTTCGGATGGTAGCTGGACTCAGATCACTGCGGCGCTTCCTGGAAATGAAGCGTGATCCCACAGGCTTTCCGTCAGCAATGTAAAATTTGATAACGGACTTGAGTATTTCGCGTTCTCGATCATTTAACTCAGGCTTGCTGTCGGAAACCATGTTGAATCCCCTGGGCTGCCGAACGCTCCGGGCGTTTGGAGACGGTTTTATAGTATGCAAGACCTTTGCTGTCAAGCCATTTCGGGCAATCGGGTCAAGCTAGACTTTCCAAGATACCTACGCCAACAGCCACTTCCTGTTTCAAGAAAGTTAGGCGCCTCTACAGACAGCCCAATTCGATTCACTCGACTCGCCTCACTTGCCGGCAAAGATCACTCCAGTCCAGAATAGAGTACTTGCGTTCTGCCAAGTCGCCAGCTCTCTCTGCCAAACCCTGGCCTAGCTTGCTAGGCTGAAGATGGGCGCCAAAGATCGCCTCGAAGCCTCTGAGCATTGCAGAAATCACTTCGAGGGTGGTCGGAGGCGAATGCAGACAGGTGTTCAGATCGGTCACGCGGGACGCCACAGAGATCGGGTCACCCAGCCTCAGCGCGCCCGAAAGCAATGCGGCGTCAAACTCGATTAGGATAGATCCGTGCTGAAGAAATCCGCTTTTCGTTCTCCGCTGAGCACTACCGGCCAATTTCCGATTCTGCCAGAGTATCTCGTGGTGGTTTGCAACGGCAAAGCAAGCTGCTGGCAAAGGCCCACTTCCAGTGTTCCTCCCACAATCTGTCGCCAAGGTGGTTTCGATGCCTAAAAAACGGAATCCACTTTGCAGTGCCCGAGCGATCCGGCCGTAGGTTTCTGAAATATCGGCGATGGGAAAGAAGGCAGCATCGTTGGAGACCACCGAATAGGTTACCTCGCGATGGTGTAGCACCGCCTTGCCGCCGGTCGGGCGCCGAACCACTGAAATTCCCTTCGCCTTGCAATAATCCTGATTAACGACCCGTTCTGCCTTTTGAGAGAAGCCGAGCGAAAGGGTTGGGCAAACCCACTGATAAAACCTGAGGTAGGTTGCTGGCAGACACTGCGAATGAGAAACGTGATCGAGGAGGACCTCATCCAGAGCCATGTTGAATGATCCAGGCCGCGGACCGTCCAGCAGAACACTCCAGGAGTTGGACTGAATGGGAGGTTCCACGGGCTTGGGTCAATTCAGCAGTTCCAAGACAGGCCGGTACGGGATGCCTTGCGACTCAGCGACAGCACGATACGTTACGTGGCCGTCAAATACATTCAGCCCTTCAGCCAGCCCTGCATCCGAGCGGACCGCCTGGGCTACGCCCAGCTTTGCCAGTCTCATCACATAGGGAAGCGTGGCGTTGGTCAAGGCAAAGGTTGAGGTTCTGGGCACTGCACCCGGCATGTTGGCTACGCAATAGTGCAGGACACCGTCCACCTGAAATGTGGGATGGCTGTGTGTGGTTGGATGGCTCGTCTCAATGCAACCGCCTTGATCCACCGCGACATCGACAATCACGGCTCCCTTCTTCATCGTCGAGATCATTTGGCGCGTGACGAGCTTCGGCGCCGAGGCGCCGGGAACGAGGACCGCGCCGACAAGCAAGTCTGCTTTGCGAATCGAATGCGCTATGGTGATGCTGTTGGAAGCCAACGTTGCCACGCGACCGAGAAACACGTCGTCCAGATAGCGGAGCTTGTGAACGTTGTTGTCGAGGACAGTGACATGCGCCCCCATTCCTAAGGCGCTTTTGGCAGAGTTGAGGCCGACAATGCCTCCACCCAAAATGACCACTTGCGCCGGCGGTACCCCAGGAACTCCACTGAGCAGAATGCCGCGCCCGCCTTGGCTTTTTTCCAAATACTGGGCGCCAATCTGGATGGCCATCCGCCCGGCCACCTCGCTCATGGGTGTTAACAAAGGCAAGCTGCCATCGGCCTCCTTGATGGTCTCATACGCGATCCCGACAACCCTCTTTTCCAGCAACACCCGAGTCAAACCAGGTAGCGGTGCTAGATGCAGATAGGTAAAGAGGATCTGGCGCTCCCGCAGGCGCGGGTATTCCGGCTCGACGGGCTCCTTGACTTTGACAATCATCTCAGCAGCGCTCCAGACCTGCTCGCAGCTTGCCAGCGTTCCGCCCGCTTGAACGTATTCCTCGTTAAAGATGCCGCTGCCTGCGCCAGCGCCCTCTTCAAGCAGGACTCTGTGCCCGGCTTCTGTCAGAGCTTTCACTCCGGCTGGAACCATGCCGACACGGTATTCGTTATCCTTCACTTCTTTTGGAATACCGACGATCATTCAATCTCGCTCCCGTCCGTCGCGCAGCCGCCGACGTGAGGAGGCGGACTCCGCCTCGTTACCTCGGCGGCGACAGGCAACAACTCACAACGGAGAACTGAGAACCGGCTAATCGTGATCAATCTGCGCCTTCTGCAGCTTTCCGCTGTAATCCACGTAAATCGATTTCCATTCGGAGAAGATGTCCAGTGCTTGAATCCCTGCTTCACGATGGCCGTTGCCTGTCTGCTTAGTGCCCCCAAAAGGCAAGTGAACTTCGGCGCCAATGGTTGAGGCATTAACATAGAAAATGCCCGTGTACATGTCACGCATAGCCATGAACGCCTTGTTCACGTCTTGGGTGTAGATGGCTGCCGACAAACCGTAGGGGACGTCGTTGGCAATTTCAACGGCTTGCTCGAAATGATCTGCGGGAATCACCGACACCACAGGACCAAAAATCTCCTCTTGCGCCACGCGCATCTTCGGAGCCACGTCGCCAAACAAAGTCGGCTCGTGAAAGAAGCCGCGGCTATACGCGCCTCCTTCAAGCCGGTGCCCGCCCGCCAGCAGCTTGGCGCCTTCTTTCTTGCCGATTTCGACATAATCTTCCACGGTACGCAGTTGCCCCTGGTTGACGACGGGTCCCATTTCCACATGCGGATCCAAACCATTGCCAACTCGCAAGGACTTGGCACGGGCAGCGAACTTTTCTAGGAACTCCTTGTAAACCTTCTTATGCACCACAACACGGCTGGCAGCGGTGCAGCGCTGGCCGGAGGTGCCGAAGCCTCCCCAAACGGCTCCTTCGACAGCTAAATCGAGGTGGGCATCGTCCGCAACGATGATGACGTTCTTGCCCCCCATTTCCAGATTGCAGTGCTTGAAGCTAGGGGCGCAAGCGATGGAAACGGTTTTGCCGATTTCTGTCGAACCGGTAAAAGAAACGAGTTTGACGTCGGAGTGGGTCATCAGCGGAGTGCCCAGTTCACTTCCAGATCCGGTCACAAAATTTACAACGCCTTCTGGCACGCCCGCTTCCTCGCACACTCTCACCAGGTTGTAGCAGGATTGCGGCGTGTCGGAAGCTGGCTTGATGACTACCGTGTTGCCGCAGACCAGTGCGGGAATGAGCTTCCAGGAAGGGATCGCCATGGGAAAGTTCCAGGGCGTAATCAGCGAGCAGACTCCGAGCGGCATCCGCACGCTCATAGCGAACTTGTTGGGAAGCTCGGCTGGCGTGGTTTGGCCATAAAGCCGCCGGCCCTCGCCGGCGGTGAAGAAGGACATGTCGATGGCTTCCTGGACATCCCCACGGGTTTCGTTTAGCACCTTGCCCATTTCGCGCGTCATTTGCTGCGCGAACTCTTCCTTACGTTTGAGGAGCAGTTCTCCCACTTTGAACAGAATTTCGCCTCGCCGCGGGGCGGGCATCAGCCGCCACCGTCCGAAGGCTTCGCGGGCCGCTGCGATGGCCTGTTCGACGTCCTTGGCTGTCGATTTCTGGAAAACCCCTAGGATCTCGTCGTGATTTGCCGGGTTCCGATTCTCGAACGTGACTCCCGAAGAAGACCGAACCCATTCTCCCCCGATGTAGTTTTTGAATTCAGGAATTTGAGTCATGGCCTGTCCTTTGAAGATGACAATGTATGTGCGAGCCATCGCCGCTTGGCCGTCAAGGGACGGATGAGCCCGCTTCCACATTCACAATTCTCTTCCGCCGTGGCGCCGTTCGGCGCGTTCTCCGAAGCTTCCCGTCATTGTACTCCGAATCGAACCCGGGGCAAGAAGACTCATTCCGACAAGACGCAGTCCGCCTGCCCGAGGAAGTGTGCCTCGGGGCCAGCCCTGGACTAGCTAGTCCTCTCTGGTTAGTCTCCGGCTTGGTGCTCTCATTTGCGCAAACTTGATAACTTCACTCTGGGAAAAGAATCTTGTTGTTATGCGCCAAAGGCTTCTAATAGTCTACGCCGCGTCATTTGCGCCATTCTTGTGTTGCGCCACACTAATCACCCGGCCCGACTGCGACATCGGTCATTTCTATTTTGGCTGGACACAGCTACGCAGTCTGCGTTGTCACTCGATACTGTTTCTGCTAAGCTTGCATTACTTCTTTTCTTCGCGAAGCTCGGCACGCAGAACGAGGTGACCTAAATGGAAATCGAGATGAAGATCCGAGGGTTGATGATGGACCCAGTGACCAATGTTCCCATTGTCATACTGAAAGGCATCGAGGGAAGCGCTTTGCTGCCCATCTGGGTTGGAGTTTACGAAGCGAACGCCATCGCAGTCGAAATTGAGAAGGTAACAACCCCAAGGCCAATGACACACGATCTAATCAAGAATGTGCTCACCGGACTTGAGTGCTCCGTAAACAAAGTTGTCGTCAACCAGCTCAAAGATGATACGTTTTACGCCATTATCTGGCTGGAGCGTGAAGGCAGGCTGATCTCTATTGACTCGCGGCCGAGCGACGCGCTGGCTCTCGCTCTGAGAACGGACTCCCCGATTTTCGTCGATGAAGAGGTGATCAAGAGCTCCAAATCGTCTCCGGTAAAGCAGGAAAAGATGGGTGACGACGAGTTGAAGCGCTGGCTTGAAAACCTGAACGATGAAGATTTGGGGAAGTACAAGATGTAACCTCAGTCTCGATGTGCCACCGCGCCAGCTTGAGTGTCTAGCGAATCCGAAGTGTCCTCGTCCAGTCTGTTCCCTATGCAGCCCCAGACGGATTGATGAATGATCCTGACCATAGCTAACCAAAAGGGCGGGGTCGGAAAGACCACGACTGCCATCAACCTGGCGGCCGCCTTCGCAAAAAAAGGTAAGAAGACTCTTCTCCTCGATCTGGATCCACAGTCCAACAGTTCCATCACTTTCCTGGACATTCATCATTTGCAAAAGAGCGTGTATGACGTCTTGACAGATCCCCAGTGTGGATTTAGAGATGTAATCCAGCACACGTCGATACTCCATCTGGACGTGGCACCGGCCCGGATTGCGCTCGCCAAACTGGAAAGCAATCTAGTGGGAGAATTCGACGCGCCATTCCGCCTGAAAGACAAGCTAGATGCGGTACGGCAGGAGTACGACGTTGTGGTGATTGACACGCCTCCGACGCTGGGCCTGATCACGGTAAATGGGCTGGTAGCCTGCACGCATCTTCTGATTCCCATCCAGTCGTCGTATTTCGCCCTGGAAGGCACCGACGATCTGCTGGAGACGGTGGAGCGGGTGAAGGCAAGGCCGAATCCCAACTTGAAGGTCCTGGGCGTGCTGATCACATTGCATGACAAACGGACCGTCTTGGCGAAAGACATCTATAAGCAGATTCGGAATGTGTTCGGCACGAAGGTCTTCAAAACGGTGATCTCCAAGAATGTCCGGCTGGAGGAGAGTCCAGCCTACAAGGAAGCCATTTTCTCCTTCGCACCGCACTCTACGGGCGCGGTTGAATATTTCAAACTCTCGGATGAGGTGTTGGATCGTGTCTAAGAAAAGTGGGCTCCCCGTCACTGTCAAGATGCGCCATGACTTTCATTACGTCGACGAGCTGTCTTCCAGAAGCGGCGCACCCGTCGGGCGCATGATTCCCATTGACCGGCTGGAGGTAAACCCGGACCAGCCACGGCAGATGGTGGGTGATTTGAGTGACTTGACCGCTTCCATTATGGAAAAGGGCGTTCTGGAACCAATCCTGGTGCGGCATTCGCGCGAGACGGATAACTTCATGATCATCTCTGGCGAGCGGCGGTACCGGGCCAGCCTGGCAGCCGGATTGAAAGAAGTCCCTTGCATCGAGAAGGATGTGGACGACGCGGAGGTGGCCGAGATTGCGCTCATCGAGAATCTGCAGCGCAAGGATCTGACCGCCTTTGAGGAGGCTGAGGGTTTGCAGTCTCTGATTGATAGGTTTGGCTACACGCATGAACAAATCGCTAAGAAGATTAGCAAAGCGCGCTCCTCGGTGACCGAAACCCTGAGCATCGGCGGCTTGCCGGAAGATGTCAAAGAGCTATGCCGCCAGGCCAATGTGCTGAGCAAGTCGATGCTGCTGCAGATCGTTCGCCAGCCAGGCCGGGAGAAGATGATCGAGCTGCTCAAGCGTTTTTCGCAAGGCGAGCTTTCACGGGACGATGCGCGCAAGGAGCGCTTGCAAGGGACCAGCCCCCGTCCGCAGAACTACGTCTTCCGCTTTCGTCCACCCAGCAAGGAATTCGCCCTGGATCTGAAGTTTTCGCGCAGCAAGGTTGAGAAGGCAGAACTCATCGAAGCGCTCAGCTCAATTTTGAAGGCCTTGATGGATGAAGCGGAGTCCTGATTGGATTGACCGCTCTGGTTGAGAGGTTCGGTGGAATCGTCTGCGCATCTGGGCTGGATAGACCGCCGCCAGGCTGGTGTTCCTGGATCCTTCGGTTCAATCCTCCTATCCTTCGGATGAACTCTCCGTCTCAGTATGAGCAAACCGTCCAAGAGGGCCGGAATTCGTTGCGTCTCTGTGAGCATTGCGACCTGCTGGGAACTTCTGCTGTCATTTCCGCCGATCGTGAATCGAACGACATTATTTACTGCGCGATTTGCAATCTAAGATTTCATTTCTTTACCGAAGGCAACCGAATTGTTGTCACAAAGGTGGAGCCCACCTGAAAGGTGAAAACAAAAGCGATGTCGAAACGTTTGCACGGAAAGGTTGCGTTGGTTACAGGAGCGGGTTCTGGCATCGGCCGCGGTTGCGCCATTCGGTTAGCTTCGGAAGGCGCTAGTGTTGTGATGGCAGACTTAGAATCCAGCGGTGGAGAGGATGCCGCCGCCCAGATACGTGGGGGTGGAGGGGAGGCTGTTTTTCAAGCAACAGATGTCCGGGACGAAGCTCGCTGCCTGCGGGCAGTGGAAGCTGCTGTCAGCCAGTTCGGCGGGCTCGATATCCTCGTGAATAATGCGGGCATCTACCCTCGCGCCACGCTGGAAGAGACGACGGAAGAACTGTGGGACAGGATGTTGGCGATCAATCTGAAGGGTCCTTTCTTTCTTTGCAAGCATGCGGCTCCTGTCTTGCGGCGCCGCGGCGGGGGCAGCATCGTGAACACTGGATCCGTGCATGGATTAGGTGGTGCGGGAAATCTCTTTGCATACTCCGTCTCCAAGGGTGGCTTACTGACACTGACCAAGAACCTCGCCGCCTCTCTGGCACACGACCGAATTCGGGTCAACTACCTCATCCCAGGCTGGGTGCTGTCGCCAACGGAAATTGAGATTCAACGCCAGCAAGGGCATGACGAAGACTGGCTCAAGCAGAAGGGTGCGCGCTTAGCGATGGGCCGTTTTCAGACACCCGAGGATGCGGCCAACATCATCGCATTTCTGGCTTCCGATGAGGCCGCCATGATCACGGGCTGTGTGCTAAATGGCGATGCAGGGTATTCGGTGCGTTGCATCGGCACGGAAGATGCCTAAGAACTTTAGATCCACGTTACTCCTGGCGCTGTTGTTGTGCGCCGGCTGTTTGCCGGCCTTGGCTGAAGACCAGAATCCATACAAGGGCGCTGACGGGATCCCTGCCCGGACGGCAGGCAGTAGGAGCAGGGCGCTGTTCACGACCGAAAAGAAGAAACCGGACAAAGCCGAGCGCAGGGCGGTCTTTGAGGACTACCGAATACCACGTGAACAGTGGAAGAACTACGTTGCCGAATACCGTGTGCCCGTTTCTCTTGGGGGTTCCAATATTTATTCGAACATTGAAGCGCTTCCAAAAAGCCGGGCGCAAATCAAGCGCAAGGTGCAGAGGCAGTTGGAGGCAAAGTTGCGGCGCCAAGAGATCGGGCTCGATGAGGCCCAACGGCGGATACTGAACTGGCAAAGCGAACCACATGCCAGCGAAAAGCGCTGAATGGGGGAGCGTCACGCGTGAACACAGAACTTTTTTATCCAGCACCGAAGGAACTTCCCGTTCTTGTCCATCCGCCGCGCGGTAGCAGCGAGACGCTTCAGATTTTGGAGCGCCTGGATTGGAACCGCTTTGGCAATGCCGGCAATGGCGAACTACTGCGGGCGGGCGCTCTTTGGTTGCACGGGTTTCTCGACGAGTCGCACGCCATTGCCCAAGGCAATGGCTCGGCCGAAGGTTCCTACTGGCATGCGTTGATGCATCGGAGCGAGGGCGACTTCAGCAATTCAAAGTACTGGTATCGGCGGGTGGGCCGTCATGCCATCTTTCCGGACTTGCTCGAGGCGGCCAGACAACTGGAAGTGGAGGCGAATCCAATCCTGGCGAAGCTCCTGGCAGGCATGGAGTGGGATCCGCTTGAGTTTGTCAATGCCGTTGCGCTTGCAGCAAGTCACCGGTTCCAGGACCTGAATCTCTTGCGGTCCGTTGCGCGTGCCGAATACGATCTCTTGATGGGATACTGCCTCGGGAAGCCCTAGCAAGTTTCTGTCGCGAAACTCTAAGAGCCTTACTGGTTGCCACTCTCGCGAGATTTCGGCTCCCCTCTCCCCAACGCGGGAGAGGGGCTGGGGGTGTGGGGGTGCACGCGGGCGGCGATTCTCGGAAACAACTCAAGAAGCGCATCCGATGGGGGACGGCGTGGGTCTGTCACTGACGGCGATCCCCCTCACCCCCGACCCACCCCCGACCCCCTCTCCCCGTTGGGGCGAGGGGAGCCGAGAATCGCATTGGGGCGGCGTTGGCCGCTATAGATTCGATTTTGCAAGTACCTTCCTGACGTTCAGATCCAACCGGCTGAAAAAAAACCTTCGACTATTCTCTAGAATCTGCTGTCTAAAGGGATGTGAAGCAGAAGGGCGCCTGAATCAACGGGCTCATTTTCGACTGATGGAAGACATCTTGGATTCTGCCCTGTCTAAGACTCGAACCCTAAGCGTTCAAAACCCGGAAGGTTCTCAGGAAGTTGCGTGGGTTGCGGCCAGCCAGAGCGGCGACGCGGTCTCCTTCAACCGGCTCGTCTTGAAATGGGAAAAGCCCATATACAATCTCTCGCTCCGGATGTTGCGCGATCCGGATGAAGCGGCCGAAGCTACCCAGGAAGCTTTTCTGCTCGCCTTCAAGGGCATACGCAGCTTCCGGCTCGACGCACAGTTTTCAACCTGGCTTTACCGGATTGCGGCGAACCATTGCACCTCCCGTCTGCGAAAGCGTCCACCGGGAGTGCATATCTCGCTAGATGGGTCTCAAGAAGGAGCGGAAGCCAGCCAAAGCCTTCCAGCGCACGAGTGCCAGGAGCGTGAGTTTTTTCGCCACGAGAGCGACGAAAAAGTGCGTCGTGCGCTCGATCATCTCCAACCTGAGCAGCGGATTGTTGTGGAGCTGAAGTTCTTCCAGGAGCTGACGTTCGAGCAGATTGCGACGGTCGTTGAAGCACCTCTGAGCACAGTCAAGTCACGGCTGTATCACGGACTGGAGGTTCTCAAGATCCGTCTGGGACGCACCGCGAGAGCGTGAGAGAGGAAGATCAGGGGAGGCTTGCTATGAACATCAGGTGTGACGAGGTACGCGGCTGGGTTCCCCGCGCCCTGCTGGGGGATTTGGCGCCGTCAGAAAAACAAGCGCTCGATCGGCACCTGGCGGAGTGTGCCGCTTGCGCTGACGAGCAACAGCGTTATAGCGACACGCTCGATCAGATAAGCGCCCTCTCCGATGTTCCGGTGCCGAGGCATTTCTTCGTCTATCCCGGCGAGCGGCGTTCCGCAGCAGTGGAATTTCTTCGCGAATTGGCCCTGGGCTGGAAACTGGCCTCGGGCTTGGCTGCTTTGGCAGTCGTGCTGTTCGCGGTTCTGGTGGCATTCCGGTTTCAGTTCCGCGCCGAGGGAGGGATCTATTCCTTTAGTTTTGGCCGTCCCTTGAGCGTTGCTGCTCCAGCGAAGGAGTCAGCTGCCAAAGTGGAGGCTTTAAGAGCGGAGTTGACCGGTCTTTTGGAAGCCCGGTCGAGCGCCGAACGTACGCAGTGGATGAATGCGTTGCGCCGCGAGTTCAAGGATTCAAACCGGAACGCCACCCGGCAGCAGCAGCGGAAGTGGAATGCAGCGCTGGCGACTCTGGAGGCACGGCTGAACAACCGCATCGAAGACAACGCGGTGGCGCTGACGGCGGGCATGGAGCGGTCGGCAGGCAGCGTCTTTCAAACTTTGCAGCGGCAGCGTCAGCAGGATCTCGCCCTGACGCGCACCCGGCTGGAACATCTCGCCGTCCGAGGAGAACTGAAAAACCAGGAAACAGACGAGATTCTGTCCACACTGCTGCAGGTGGCGCAGTTTCGAGAGAAGTAGTAGAGGTTCGGCCGGCAGTCTCCGAGGGGCGACAGGTGGTGGCGGCCGGCAAGATCACCGGTCGCAGACCGCCGCCACGTTCAGGGGGATTCTCAGGGGGAGAGACATGAAAAAAAGTCATTGTGTCGTTGTTGCGATGGTTTGCGCAGTGCTGTGGTCTTTGAAAAGTTTTCAAGGCGCGCAGTTGCAGCCGTTTGATCTAAAGAAGTGCCAGCAAGAGTTGGAAATTATGAAAGGTATCTTGCGTACGACTTTGGGATTCGCGTCCCAGGAGCTGGCCACCGGTTGGCGAAAAGAAAAGGCGGAAACGAAGTTCACGGCGAAGCGCTTTGTCTTCGGCCGCAGCGACTTCAACATCGGAGCGTTTTATCTTGCAGGACAGGGCGCGGTCTTCACCATTCCCACTTCCGGCTTTCGCGACCTGATGCGGGCGCGAAAAGGAGGTATGGCTTTGGCCATCGCCAACGGAGATTTCAACTTCAATTGGAACGGGACACTGGTTGATGAGATACACCACGAACTCAATGCTTTGAACGACCAATTGGCTGCCTTTGGGTTGCAAGGGCGGGCAGCCCTGGCTTTGTCGCCCGAGCCTCCAGTGCCTCCAGTCCCAGCGGTTTCCCCCGCTTCTCCTGCCCCAGCGCCGAAACCTCCCCGGCCTGGCCAGGCAAAGGACAGTTCGGAATCGTCTGCCGCGCGGGAAAAGGAACTCCGCGCCAAGCTTTCGGAGCTTCAAGAAAAGGTGAAGCAGCGCGGTGCAGAGGAAGAGGCTCGGCAAGCCAAGTTCCGCGAAAGTTTGACGCAGATGAAGGTTTTCCTGATGGAAACGCTGGCCAACCATGGCGATTCGCTGACCGTCGTCAAGCCAATTGAATATGTCAACCTGGTTATCATCGACGAAGGCAGCCGTTGGTTTGGCGAGGATTCTTCGGATCGGACACAGCGAGAAATCCTCTCAGTTCAAAAGTCAGTAATTACTGATTACAAGGCCGGCAAACTGACGTTGGAAGCGTTCAAGCAAAAGGTATTGGATTATGTGAATTGATTCGACTGCGAGCTCATCCGCGCTGACGCTCGGGGTAAGGCAAGCCGGAGGCTTGTTAGATCGGTAGCCCGACCGTAAGGGAGGGCGTTGCTTCGAGCAGGAGCCCTCCCTTACGGTCGGGCTACTGATTATTCCCAGCTCTGAACCGAAGGTACAAACTCCAAAACGAGACCTTCGGAACTGCAGCGGTCTGGCACTGCGTTCCAAAGCTGTGTACCTAACTACGGGGCGCCGCCGCCAAGAGTCGTCCCGAAAGGCCGTTGTGTCTTCGACACCTAGCCAACTGACGGCTGCGTAAAGCAGCAGCCCACCCCCCACAAATCTCGTACCTCCGATGCCCCGATTACCCAAGGCTCGATCAATTGATCAGCCAGACAAGGTAACCATATTTTCTCTCGGACGCTGGATTTTGACGCACCCGCGCTCATTAGGCTATGACCCGGTAACCGAATCAGCCAGCCCGTCTTGACTTGGGCAAACCTATGATTTACGCTTCGATCCTGCGTCGAACGAAAACGCCTGACGGGCGAGGAAAGGCATCCAGTGACATCCGGCAAACTTGCGCTCTTGATCCAGGGTGAAGATCAGCCTGGTGTCTTGTTTCAATTGACGCGGGTGATTGCGGCTCATCAGGCGAATATTACAACGATCGACATTGTTGGAAAGTTGGGTGGAACCGCCAGTGTCTATCTGGAGTTACAAGATGTGGCCCACGCTGAGCAACTCGTGGGCGATTTGCAGGCGTTGCCGGTCGTGATGTCTATCGAGCAGCCCGAAACCTTTCAGAAGATCTACGGCAAGCGGGTCATTATCATCGGTGGCGGCGCGCAGGTTGGCCAGGTGGCGCTCGGAGCCATCAGCGAGGCCGACCGGCACAATATTCGTGGTGAGCGGATTTCGGTGGACACGATTCCTCTGGTGGGTGAGAACGACCTCGCTGCTGCCGTTCGGGCGGTGGCGCGCCTTCCTAGAGCTAAAGCGCTCGTCATGGCTGGAGCGCTGATGGGAGGCGAAATTTCCAGGGCAGTCACGGAGGTCCGCGAAAAGGGAATCCTGGTTCTTTCGTTGAACATGGCAGGCAGTGTTCCCGACGTGGCTGACCTGGTTGTCAGCGATCCAGTGCAGGCGGGTGTGATGGCTGTGATGGCTGTGGCCGACACAGCTAAGTTTGACATTCGCCGGCAGCAAAGCCGGCGATATTGAGGATCGTGGCACAACGCAGCGGCCCTGTGTAGCCGCCGACGTGAGGAGGCGGCCTACTTCAAGATTCCACCTCCTCACGTCGGCGGCTACACCTCGAGGTCCGCGGGGATATCCCGGCGAAACGCGCGATAGCGATCTGCGACTTGGGTGCCGATCTCTCAAGGTGAACTCCTGCGCCCGCATTATGAACCTCCTCCAGACCCAGATGCTCCAGACGACCAGTCTGATTTGCCGCTTCCGTCGTGGCTTCTCATTGGCAGCCACACTCTGCCTGATGCTGCTTCACATTCCCGCGTGGGCGCAAGTCTACCAGTTCCGGAATTACACAGCGGCCGACGGTCTTTCCGACAATTTTGTTTTCAGCATCCATCAAGACCGCAAAGGCTGGCTGTGGTTTGCCACTTCCACGGGCATCAGCCGTTACAATGGCACCGAGTTCAAGAACTTTACCATCAACGAAGATCTCGTAAACAACGCGGTCCGGGAAATCTACGAGGACCGTAACGGGCGGTTATGGTTTTGCACCGCCGGGGGATTGAGCTATTTTGACAACGGCCAGTTCAAGAACTACACCCGGCAGGACGGTCTGCCTCACGATTTCATTGAGTGGGTCTTGGAGGACAAGAGTGGCAACTTCTGGATCGCCACCCGCGGAGGCGGCCTCAGCTATTTTGACGGGCGTGTTTTTAACAATTATGGTGAGGCCGAGGGGCTGACAGCGAAGACGATCTGGGTTCTGCGGCTGGATCGTCAGGGAAACTTATGGATCGGCTCCAGTGAGGGTCTTCACCAGTTCGACGGTAAGCGCTTTAAGGTCTACACCACCCGGGATGGATTGCCGGATGACCGTGTGTTCAGCCTGCTCCTGGATCGGCAGGACAAACTCTGGTTAGGAACAGGAAAAGGGTTGTGCTGGTTTGATGGAGCGCGTTTTCGTTCGGTCGATGTCGGGAAGGTGCAGGGTGTGCCTACTCTGCTTTTGGATCGTCGCGGCGTTCTTTGGTTAGGCCTCTACGGCCAGGGGTTGGGAAAGCTGGAAGGCGGCAAGTTTTCCCGGTATCAGGAGCAGAACGGTCTTGCCGATGACTTTGTGATTTCTCTGCTCGAAGACCGGGAAGGAAACCTTTGGGCCGGAACGCAAGGAGGCGGCGTTTCCAAGTTCGTTGGAGAGCGCTTTGTCAATTTCACTGCGGCGCAGGGTCTCAGTCGGGGACTCATCCACGCTGTGACGCAGGACTCCAAGGGAAACTACTGGTTCGGCAGTCTGGGCAGCGGCCTTTGCAGGTTTGACGGAAAGAACTTCTCTCGCTTCACCACCGAGCAGGGACTGCTAAACGACCTGGTGGAAGACATCCTCGTAGATTCCGAGGATCGCGTGTACGTGGCTACAGACGGCGGGTTGAGCATTTTCGAAGCGGGCAGGTTTCGCAATTACACCACCCAGGATGGTCTTCCCAACGGCATTCTGAAGGCCCTACGCCAGGATTATCAGGGACAGATCTGGATTGGTACCTTCGGCGGAGGCGCCGTCCGATTCGATGGCAAGCATTTCACCCGGTACTCATCGGACAACGGGCTGATCAACGACCGGATCAGCAGTCTTTGGGAAGATCGCTCGCGCCGCATCTGGTTTGGGACCGATGCCGGAGTTACAGTCCTCGAGGGAGGCGTATTTCGCAGCTTCACCCGTCAGGACGGTCTGGGTGCGGGAAAGGTCGGCGCCATTGCCGAAGACTCCAAGGGCGTGATGTGGTTCGGCACGGATTCCGGTCTGAGCCGCTTCGATGGGCGGAGTTTCAAGAACTATTCAACGGCTGCCGGCCTTCCTGACTCGGTAATCCATTTCCTGCAGTTCGACCGGGCTGAGCAGCTCTGGATTGGCACGAATAAAGGCGTTTCGCGATTCGATCCGGCAACCGGGCAATTCCGCAACTTCAATTCCCGCGATGGCCTTCTGTCCAATGAAATGCTAGAAGGGGCTTGTCTGCTCGACCGGGATGGAAGGCTGTGGTTTGGCACCAGGTCGGGAGTGACCCGGTGCGATCCGGCCTACCGCGACAGCGCCTCAGTGGCGCCCCTGGTGCATCTTGAAGACATCAAGATCTATGACCAGTCTGTGCCGCGCGAACGGCTCAGTGAGCTGCGGCCCGAGGAAAACCAGTTGACCTTTGCCTTTGTCGGGCTTTCATTCCGCGACGAGAGTCGGGTTCGCTACCGCTACTTTCTAGAAGGGTTTGACCCCGGATGGCAGGCTGACACCGATTTACGTTTTGCCAAGTACACCAACCTTCCGCCAGGCGGCTACCGCTTTCGCGTGCGCGCTTCCAATAGTGAGGGAGTTTGGAGCGACGAAACCGCCAGTGCCGACCTACGCATCCTGCCGTTCTTTTACCAGAAGCCACTGTTCCTTGGCCTGGTACTAATGGCGGGCGCGGGCTTGATATCAGGCGTTTTCAAGTGGCGCGTCCTCAGAATCCGCCGGCTGAACCAGGAACTCGAAGCGAATGTCCGTATTCGAACCCGTGAGGTCACCGAGCAGAAAGAGCTGCTGGCACAAACCAATCTGGAACTGCAGGCGCTGCAGAATACTAGCACGGCCATCAGCGGCACGCTGGACAAGGAGAATCTTGGCCGGCTAATTCTCGAAGCTTCCATGTCATTGCTTAACTGCCCGGGCGGCTTCCTGATCGACTACGTGTGGGCTACGCAGTCGATTCACATCACACAGGCGCTGGGCTTGGCCTCGAAGCTCAAGGGCATGACTTTCCCGGTGAGGGAAACCATCAGTTGGGAAGTGATTGAGAACCGGGAAAGCCGCATTTTGCCTTGGGACGAGATCCGTGAGCGTGTCACGCAGCCGGCGTTGCAGAAGATGTTGATTCCTTGCCAGGTTGTTATGGTTCCGATGATCTCGAGTAACCGAGTTGTGGGCATCCTGGTGCTGGGTCGCGAAGACTCCAGCGCCGCCTTCAATGAACGAGACCTGTCTTTGCTGACGACCTTTGCCAACCAAGCTGCCGTGGCCATTCGCAATGCCGAGCTGTATCAGGACATGCGCGCATCGGAATCCAAATATCGAACGCTGGTCGAGCAGGCCGGAGACGCCATTTTTGTCATCAACGAAAGTGGCGCGCTGGATTCAGTGAACCCTATGGCGCTGAAGCTGCTAGGCTACACCGAGCAGGAGTCCGCGCGGTTGAAACTTTTCGACTTGGTAGCCTCGGAATACCAGGAGCGGTTGAAAGAGGAGTTTCACCTGCTCGCGGAGCAGGAAAACCTGCTGGAATCGGTGGAGCTTCTCCACAAGGAAGGAAGATCCATCCCGGTAGAAATCAATACCGTCAGTTTGGGAAATGGTCTTTATCAGGCGATTGTGCGCGACATCACGGTGCGCAAGCGCCTGGAAGAGGATTTGGCCAAGCAACGCGACCGCGCCGAAGAGGCCAGCCGCCTCAAGTCCGAATTCCTGGCCAGCATCTCCCACGAACTGCGGACTCCTTTGCACGCCATACTAAGTTATGCCGACTTCGGCCTGGAACGCGTAGCGCACGCCGACCGTGAGCGGCTGAAACGCTATTTCTTCGAAATCCAGGACAGCGGCGCCCTGCTACTGGACTTGATCAACGACCTGCTGGATCTTTCTAAGATCGAAGCCGGCAAGATGCCTTACCGGCGTTCCGCCCTGACGATGGGAGTCGTGGTGGACGATGCCTGCTACCGCGTAGCCCAATTAGCCGAGGCCAAGGGCATCGCTCTCAACGCGGCTGCGATTCCGAAAGAGTGGCAAGTCTATGGCGACTATGAAATGCTGCTGCGGGTGTTCATCAATCTATTGGGCAATGCCATCAAGTTCACCCCTCAGGGAGGGGAGATCCAAGTGTTCGGCGAGTTGCGCAACGGAGGCTATCTGTTTGGAGTGCGTGATTCAGGACAGGGGATTTACCCGGAAGAGATCGACGTGATCTTCGACAAGTTTGTCCAGAGCAGCCTGCACGCGCAGAAGGGAAGCAGCGGAACAGGTCTCGGACTTTCCATTTGCCGGGGCATCGTCGAAGCACATGAGGGACGCATCTGGGCGGAAAGCGCCGGACCCAATCAGGGCAGCACCTTTTACTTCATGCTGCCCTGTTTCCAAGCCGAAGGCATCTCCAAGCCCGTGGCACAGACCTGACGTATCACCCGGCAGCCGGCGACGTGAGGAGGCGGAACGTTCTGGACTCCGCCTCCTTACGTTCGTCGGCTACAGCGCAGTTCATCGAAAGGGAAAACAGCTTTGAAACGACAAAAAATCCTGGTCGTGGATGACAATCCCAAGAACCGGGCCATTTGCGAAGAAATCTTTCAGGATGACTTCGATCTGATTCACGCTGAAGATGGACTGGTGGCCCTGCACCTGATTCGCGAAAGGCAGCCGGATGTCGTTCTCCTGGACGTCATGATGCCTGGCATCAACGGCTATGAAGTCTGCCAGCGCATAAAGACCGATACCGCGACAGGACATATTCCTGTAATCATTGTTTCTGCCAAGGGGCAGACCGACGAGATCATCGAAGGGTTCGACAGCCGCGCGGATGATTACATTGTCAAACCTTTCGTGAATTCTGAGTTGCGTGCCCGCGTGACGGCGACCTTGCGCCTGAAGCAAGCTCAAGACGAGTTACAGCAGGCAAACCGCAAACTGCAGGAGCACTCGCGAAAACTGGAAGAAGCTAACGAGCGCCTCAAGGAACTGGATCGTATCAAAGCAGGTTTCACCGCCATGCTAGTGCATGACCTGCGGTCGCCGCTGTCGGTTGTTCAAGTCACGCTGCAGATGCTCGAAAGCGACGCGCTGGTTTCCCAGTCGGAATACCAAACGCTGATCCGCGAATCGCTGGCCAGTTGCAACGACCTGTTTGAGCTTACGAGTGACTTGATGGAGATCTTCCGGTCGGAATCTACCACCATGGTGCTTTCCCTTAGCCGGATGAGCCTGCCCAGGCTGGTCGAGGAACCATTTCGCCAGGCTACGGTGCTCGCCAAGAAGAAGGATGTTTCCCTTGATCTACGTCTTCCTGAAGAGTCGCCTGTGATTCGGGCCGACAGCTATAAATTGCAGCGGGCCCTGACGAATCTGCTTTCTAACGCCGTGAAATTCACACCGCGCGGCGGAACCATTGGCTTGCATGTTGCGTTGCTGGAATCGCCAGGCGGCGAAGAGGCTTCCCCTGGGGTGTTGATTGACGTGATCGATTCCGGTGACGGCATTCCTCCACACGACCTGCCATTCATCTTTGATCCCTACTACCAAGCCAATACCAAAAATTCCGGTATGGGAAGCGGGCTGGGCCTGGCCATCGTTAAGCGCATCGTTGCCGCCCACGGCGGAGAAGTTACCGTGAAAAGCAAGCTGGGGCAGGGAAGCCGCTTCTCTATCAAGCTGCCGCTGGGCTTTCAGGGCGCCGATGAGGACAGCAGTCCTCCGGAGGCTGAGTAGACTCCGGCGCATCGAAAGCGAGAGCCGCCCCGAGTTGCGGCCGTGGCAGCGATGCAAAGAACCTTGTGGTCGTGGGCGACTAGTTGAGGTCAACTAAAGCCCAGACCTGTAGCGCAGACGCGTGGTTTGTGCGGGCCCGCGTCTTTTCGTTCAAGTGCTCCGGTAGGAAATTTCATTTTGGGGGCTGACGCCTTTTGGCCCCGAGTCCCGGAAGCCAGGCGGCGGAAACCGCGTTGGATAAGGAAATCCAGCGGACGTTCCGTGGCCCTTTCCAGGGCTCTGAAGATTGGACATTCTTTGGAGTGGCGAAGCCCACCCTGGGAGCGCGGGCGTCCCGCCCGCAATT
>JAKEER010000748.1 GCA_022616615.1 Acidobacteriota bacterium | reverse complement strand
CCCGAAGCGCGAGCGGGGGCCAACCGGAATTATCCTCTCTGGCACTTTGGGCTCTCAACGTCATTGGCTTGGGGATAATTCAAGGGCACCTCTTGGGCTAGTCAGCTTCTGTCTGAACGATTGCAAGAAAACTCCCCTCCTCGGCTGAGGAGGGGATGTGGCGCACAGCGCCACTGGGGTGGTTCGACTCGCTGCGATCCCGCTACGAATCTGGCTTTTCCGCGACCGTTCGAACCACCCCCGCCGTAGCCTGTGGCCGCGGCTTCCCCTCCTTATCCAGTCGCGGGGCGAGGGGAACCGAAGCTTCAATTCTTTCACAGCTCCTGGGAGAGGGTCCGGAGTGATCAAGCAGTAGGTTCACTCCCCGGAGCTGTCCGGAGCTAATTTCATGACTTGGTATCCGCCTTTGGTCCGGTCGTAGAGCCAGATGCAAATGAAAATAGCGATGAGTACTAGAGGCAGTACGGCAGCGTATTTCAACACAACATTTGGCCCTCGGGCGTCGTAGATCCGGCCCATCACGGGCAGCACCAAAGCCACTGAGAAATTGCCAGCCCCTCCCATAATGGCCAGCAAAAGAGCGCCACCAGCAGGAAATCGTTCGGAAGTGACTCCCAGCATCGTCGGCCAGAAATAGCAGATACCGGCGGCATAGACGGTTGCGGCGACAAACGTGGATAGGGGCGCGGCTGCGAGGCTTAACCAGAGGAGTCCGACAGTCGAGAGACACGCTGCAAGGATTAGAAGCAGTATCGGAGACAAGCGCCTGACAATCGGCCCTGCCAGCATCCGACCCACCGCCATGATTCCGTTGATCCATGCCAGAACCAGGATGCCAGGCAGGTGTGCCGTGCTCGTCAGGATACTTGGAATCCACTGGTTGGGACCGAGTTCAGTAGAGGCCGTCATCAGCATGCACAGCACCCAGACTAAAAACGCTGGACGTAGCGTTTGCTGGTACATCTGCCGAGAAGAGATTCCGTGCTGAACCCGCTCTGTGACTGGGAAACGCTGGCCCAGCAGGGTCAAACCATAAATGAGAGTCGGCGCCAAAATCATCGACATTTTCATTTGCCAGCCGGCCTTCATGTTAGTCAAACCATAAGCCAGAAGTCCGCCGAGCACAATGCCTCCCGGGAACCAGGCATGAAGTGCGTTCAGCTTCTCGGTTTTTTGATCGGGGTAGACGGTAGCAATCAGCGGATTCACTGCGCCTTCGATGAATCCATTGGCTAGCCCCAGGATCAGAGTTCCCAGCCACAACTGCCAGAAGCCTCCAGCAAAGATAAAGATCAGAACGCCGAGGGCGTGCCCCGCAAAGGCCAAGCCCATCAATCGCCCCAAGCCCATGAGGTCACACAGCTGGCCGCCGGTGAAGATCGACAAGGTGAATCCCCAGAAGGCAGCTCCAGCAATCCAGCCTAACTGTTCCTTGCTGAGACGAAAATCGCGACTCAGCTCTTCCAAAATGTCGCCACGAATCGCAAAGGTCAAGGCGATCGCAACCAAGGACACACAGCTCGCTAGATAAAGGCGCTGCCGGTTGACTGTGCCTGAAGCCGTGCTCGCGTAACCAGCGTTCGATCTCATCAATGAAAGCCTCGGCTGTCCACGTTTAGCAGCAGGTTTGTCCTTACTGAGCATCGCAGAATATAGTGACGAAACTCGTAGCTTATCGAGAAACTCAATCGACCTCGGTTCCCCTCGCCCCAACGCGGGAGAGGGGAGCCGATTTCTAGCGACTGTGACCGCCTCAGACCAAGCACGCAGAAGTGTCACTATATTGCGTAATGCTCATTAATAAGCAGAAGCGGCATTTTATTCCTGTGAGAGATTGGCCAAGGCTTCGCTCCGTTTTTGCCGGCTCTCGGTCTCTCCAACCTGAAACGCGGCAAGATGGGTTTGAGCGCTGACTTTGTCTCCCATCTTGCTATAGAGCTGGAAGAGCCGGTAGTGCAGGTTATGCTGAGCCGGGTCGTTAAGAAGGGCGCGTTTAAACGCCTCGATTGCCTTCGCGGCGTTCTCCTTCATCGTCCAGGCCCTGCCGAGATCGGCATAGGCTCGGCCGTCATTCGGATGGGTCTCTAACAACTTACTTAAGATCTGAATTGCCTGATCAGCCTCCCGAGATTCTGTGTAGGCATGGCCGAGATGAGCCAAGGCCAAGGCATTGTCGGGCGCCAGAGCTAGTTCTACCTTCAATTCCTCAATCGCCGCGGTCCAGTTCAATTCGTCTTCATGTAGCTGCGCAATGGCCAAATGAATTCCCAGACGTTCAGGGGCCTGCTTCAGAACTTCTTGATAGGCGGCAATGGCTTCTTTGGACCGACCCGCGGCCGCGTGAGACTTCGCCAGAATGAGTTTGGCGCGATCAGAGTTCGGCTCCTTCGCGAGCACCAGACCGAAATATCGCAACCCCAGCTGGGCCTGGATCTCCGCCCGCAACAACGCCACAGAAGGCAAGTGTGAATAAGGTTGAAGCTGCCCCTCGAGTACCTGTTCGGCAGCGTCAAAATCCGATGCCAAGAAATACGCCCGCGCCTGAAGATAGGCCAGCGCCCAATCCTCCGTTTGACAGGTTAACCTGCCTCTTTTTTTTATCTTCGCCGCGGCGCCTCTGTAATCTCCTTTTAGATAGAGTTTAACGGCAGCCTTCACCGCGGCGCCTGCGGTCGAGGCCAGGCACTTTCTTGTCGCCCGGTTCACAGATTCATCCGCAATTCCGGGCCACGCCCGTGCCGGTTCGACAGCGGGCAAAGATTCCCAGAGCCGCCGAAAAGAATCTCTGTGTTGTGAAATCACCACATCATCCCCGGATGACTCGCTGGCAATCGCGTGAAGACTTGGACTGACACCATCCCAATCCGGGTTTAGAAGCGCGTATCTCTGCAGGGCAGCCGCCGCCAGCTCAGACACGCCAGCCTTGTGGAACGCCATGGCAACTCTCAAATAAAGCTCTCCCATATTCGGCTGGAGAGCCAGCGCCTTGAGGTACTCCTTAATCGTCCCGACTCTGTCGCTCTTTCCTTCCGCAGCAATCGCGAGCGCCCAATGACCTAGTGCAGAATCATCTCCAGCTTGCTGCACTTGTGCCATGCGCTGCCGCACCCCTTCGAGGTAGGCTTCACCAAGGTGGTAAGCAATCTCGACATCTTCCGGGTAGTATTGGGCGGTCTTGCGCAGCTGCTGAACTGCTTTCCCCGGTCGGTCGAGGCCAAGGTAAGTCAGAGCAAGATAGAGCCCGGCCTGCCTGTCCACGGGCTTTAGCCGCAGAGCTTTCTCCAGGGGCCCGACTGCGCCTTTGAAATCCTGGATCATGTATCTATCGATACCCAAAAATACTTGCGCCCCCAGCAGACCAGGATTCAGAGATACCGCCGCCTGCAACATCTGCGCCGCCGCCCGGTATTTCCGCTGCTGGTGGTATACAATTCCAAGATTTTGGTGCACCTCCGCGAATTTCGGGTTCCGGGAAAGAATGAGCTGATACTCCCTCGCTGCCACCTCCAGATTGTTTTGGCGCTGCGCCTCACTGGCTAGCCGAAAGTGCTCTATAGTCCATGAGTCAAGATGACTCTCCGCCCCCCAAGCGCACACCACAAGGACACTCGACACAATAAGAACAGCCCATGGGAAAACCGCGCGGCGTAATATTAATGAGTGCAGAAGTAAAAAGACACCGCGAGGGGATGAATCACCGCCCCTCACCCCATGAAGGCTTCTCAAAGCCTTCATCCTCTCCCAGCGCGGGGCGAGGGGAGCCGACATGCGGAAGTTGTGTCCGCTAACCACTGCTCTGACTAATGAGAGCGAAGGCATAGGCTTAATTGGGCTGCCGGAATTGTCCAGGGGCCAGTCGGAAAACCCTGGCTTTGTGTACTGTGGTGCGGGCGGCTAGTATTACTTTGTTAGGTTAATTCAGGGTGGCGCAGACATCGCGCTTTTGGCGATGTCTGCGAAGCGCACCGCACACATGGCAAACCGCGCCATGTGTGCGCCACCCAAGAGTTTTTTGGCACGTGGCAAAGTAATACTAGCCCGCAGCTCCTGAGCTATGCATACGAAGAGGGCGAAGAGGTCTGCGCCACGATTCTCCAGCGAACTCCGCGCCCGGCAAGATCCGCACGCGGATCGATGTCGCCGCGTTCCTTACTCAGGAACTGACCATAGGGTTTAGCGGTCCGTAAGAGGGAAGACACGATTTTCAGGCACCCGGTCGAATTCCTTGAACATTTCAAAGTACCGCTCCGCCTCAGGCCGGCGGTTCTGCTTTTGACGAAGGTTTCCCAGCAGATAGTATGTTCGGGAAAACTTCGGGGCGAGGTCTGCTGCGGCGAGAAGAAATTTCTCGGCTTCCTCGGTCCGACCCAGATTTAGAAGCAATTTACCCAGATGATAATTGGCCACAAACGACCTGGGGCTAACCGTCACCGCCTCGCGCAGCACTGAGAGAGCTTTCTCTGATTCACTTGATCTAGCGAGCATAGCCCCGTAAAACGCGTATGGCTCTGCATGCTTCGGCCCTGCCTGTCTCTCCTCGAGGGCAATCGCGTCACGATAGGCTTGAGTGGCGTTTGGATAATCTTGCAGGGCTTCGTAACAAAGCCCCAGGTTCTCAAGGGCTTTCCGATAACCGGGCTGAAACTTCAGGCAGGCCAAAAACTGGTCTCGCGCCTCGGCATAAGCACCCGTGGTGTAGAGGACCCTCCCTAAGAAATACCTTGTTTGGGCATGGTTCGGATCCAGTTCGACTGCTTTGCGGAGTTCGAGAGCCGCGGCCGCATCTTGTCGTTTGACGACGTAAATCAAACCCAACAATTGGTGCATTCGGGCGCTATGGTTGTACAGCTTGAGCGAACCAAGCACCGCTTCGAGAGCCGGATCGTAAAGCTTTTGGTGGAACAACAACTCAGCTTCCAGTTCGTAACCCAGCGCGGTTACACCGCACAGCTTCACATATTCCCTAATGACCCCGATGGCTTCGTCGTACCGGCCCCTTGCAATATAGAAGAGGCCTAAACTCCGGACGTGCTTGTCCGCCTTAGGTCCTTTGGCTACGGCGGCCCTAAATTCGTTTTCTGCCCGAGTTTCGTCACCGGCTAGCAGGAGCTCCTGACCTCGAACTTGGTGCTGTTCCGCATCCCGGTCGTACTGCCCGAACTGGGCCGCCTGCGAGCAGGCATCGCGGACGCCTGCTTGACTGGCCGGCTGCTGCACGCAGAGCGATCGCACGCCATTGGCCTCGAGTGAAACGAAAAGAAAGAGGCAAAGTAACCTTTCCAGCCCTTGTCCATCTGGGGCGGAAGATCTAGTCTCTGATAAGTCTGCGGGCAAAACCAAGACCGAAACCTGTGAGAATGGTGCTACCTTTTGTAAAAACGGTTACACACTCCGAGTTGGCGGGCTTCCGCGCCTGATGTGGGATAGGCTCCGCCATTCCCCACTTGGCTCGCAGTTGGTGAATGTTGAACCCAAAGCTTGAACCTTGGTCGGACGGGGCGCACCCACAAAAGAATCGACGGCGGAAGCTCGACGGCGAATGGCGTGCGATCCTTGCGGGCCTCTCGCACGCCAAGCCAAACAACCGTCGCCGACTTCACTCCTCCTCACCATTCGAACCGCGCATACACCTGGATGATTCGTCCTGGCCCCGTTGACCTGATCGTTCCGAAAGCCTGTGGGTTGTCGATGTCCGCGGCGTAGTGGACAACGTCACCGAAGAAGGGACTTGGGCCGCCCCATTGAACGCGATTAAAGGCGTTGAAGAAATCGCCGCCAAACTGGAAACTGACTCTTTCCCTGATGGGAATCATCTTCCTGATAGAGATGTTTTCGTTCAAGAAGGCACAGGTCCGAACATCTCCCAGGTTTCTCGCAACGTTCCCAAACGTCCAGGGCGCCGGTACCCTAAAGGCCGAAATATTCAAGTACTTGTCTCCTCGCCCCGGATCGTAATCGCCACAACCCACGTCAGTGCGAATCGGCACGTCGGGCACTCTATCAGGACGAAGGCGGTT
Source organism: Acidobacteriota bacterium (assembly GCA_022616615.1). Classification (GTDB taxonomy): domain Bacteria; phylum Acidobacteriota; class Terriglobia; order Versatilivoradales; family Versatilivoraceae; genus VFZK01. The sequence goes on along the minus strand of JAKEER010000748.1, from coordinate 3,851 downwards.
GGGGTAAAGGGCCGAAGCCATGGTTGGCAGGACCCGCTGGGTCGTGACCCCAACTGGTAGGCCCGAGTTGTAGGTGTGGACCCCGGAGATCGACCAGCCACCTACTATATACTTGGTGAAAATATTGTTTTGCTTCAAAAACCTCTTACCAGGACCAACGGGCAGCTCATACAAGTAATGGAAAAGCAGCGATTGAGGGATGTCAGTATCGGCGAGACTCTTTTCCGCCCTGCGGTTGTAAGCGTCCTGAGGCTGATTGGCGAAGAACCCCGGAATGTTGCCCCTTCCGCTGACGTCAGTCAGGGCTTTGCCGACGGTATAACCCATTAGAAAACTTAGACCATTCGCGTAGTGCTTCTGGAGCTTCAACTGAAACGAGTTATAGGTGTTGTTGCTGACCGCCGCACCCTCGTTGTAGATGGTTAGATACTGTGGAAAGGGCCGCAGTGCCTGGGCTACCGTCCCCTGGAAGCCCGCATACGGGACCGGAATTCCGGCGGCTTGGGCCTGTGGCGAGTAAACACTGGCGGTCAACAGATCTCCCAGCCTGGCATATTTCCCGTAATCGAGCTGGTTGATGGACTCCGCCGTTGAGATGAGCCCGTGCGCATATTTCCCAAGGAAAGACGCTTCCAAGAGTAGTTTACCCGGAAGCTCGCGCTGAACGCCAAAATGCACCATGTGGATACGAGGCGCACGCCCTGCATCCGGGCCGAAAAACGCTGTGTCACTTCCATTGACCAAATCCGGGGTGAAAGTTGGTTGGGTCGATGCGGGAAGCGGAAAACCCTGGTCCCAGTTGAAGGCTGCCGAAAAGCCATCCAGAGACGCGCGGCTAAAAGTGGGGAAAAAGCCCTGCTGTAATACCGACCCGAAGCCCGCCATCGTCTGGTTGATCAGCCCATAATAGAGTCCCCAGTTCCCACGGATGACGGTCTTGGTCCCAACTTGGTACGCAAAACCGAGACGGGGCCCGAAGTCCGTATAGTGGTGCGGCGCCAGACGCCTCCTGCCGATGCGCCCAGGTCCGATGCCGGCGTAGGTCAGCGCGCCCAAGCGGCCTCCCGCCCCTGGGTTCGGAACGGTGGGGTCAAACTGAGAAATGGTGTCTTTCCAGTGCACGGGGAAGGGCTGCACATCCCATCGAAGACCGAGCTGGAGCGTCAGATTTGGTCTCACCCGCCAGGAATCCTGCACGTAGACTCCAACCCTAAAACTGCGGGGCGTCTGCTCTTCAAAACCCTTGGCTTCGGCACTATCGACCCCGCCCAGCAAGAAGCTGGCGTAGGAATGGCCAGTACGGGTCAAAAACTGACCGGGAATAGCCGTCTCTGGAGAAAGGAACGTGAACTTAGCGTTGCTCTCGATGGGGCTGTTATCGTGAAAACTGCTGCGTGTGCCTCCAAACTTGATGATGTGTTTTCCTCCGCTATACGAGGTGTTATTGGTAAAACTCCACTGCGTTCTTCCTGCTTCAATTGCGCATCTCAGCTCCTGTTGGGTAGATGAGAAAATACCCGCGATCTGAACGTTAGGCGTGCACCGACCGAGAGCATTCGGCTGCCCGATCAGGGAGGCGCCCATGCCCGCCGCACCCGGCGACTCGGTGATGTTATATTCACGGTCTGCGCCAAGGGCAAAGTCATTGACCCAACGAGGACTGATTATCCTTGTCCAATTGAAACGACCATTGTTACCTCGACTAAAACCTGACGTCCGGATGGCAAAAATTTCAGGCAGAGTAAAGGGATTCTTACTAAAGTTGAAAGACCGCCAATACTTACCAGCAAACCGGTTCTTGCCGATGTGCTGGTCTATCTTTATGTCGTAGTCGTTTTCTTCTGACTTACCTGATCCGCCCCCCGTGACGAAGTTGTTGACTAATGGGGCGCCCGCCGGAAGCGTAGGATAATGTGATTGGAAATTCCTGGAGACTTTACTAAAGCGAGCAGAGGGGATGATGTTGCCGGGGAAAGGGTCCCGGATGAACCCACCCTGCCCGTCGGGCCGGGTTGTAGCCGGATCGTAAATCTGGCCCGCTCGAATTTCACGACCTAAAGCGTCCGTGCCGATGACCCCACCCAAGATGCGACTAAAGTCCCCATTCTTGAATTCCTCGACCGGCATGTTGAATCTGGCCGACCCGACACCGAAGCGGCGCCTAGTCTTGCCCATATTAAAGAAGAAGAAGGTCTTGTTGCGGCCGTCATAAAGGCGGGGCACCACTACCGGGCCACCGACGTTGAAACCAAACTCGTTTACAAGGTTTTTCGGTACCCTGGCTGAGAAGAAGTCTCGTGCTGTTAAGGATGTATTCCGGTGGTATTCGTAGAAAGCCCCGTGGAAATCGTTGGTGCCCGACTTGGTAACAAACGAGATAAGCGCTCCCCCCGTCAGGCCCTGGTCGGCAGACGCCGTATCTGCGACCTTGAACTCAGCCAGGGTCTCGGCGGAGAAAACGCGAACCCGCCCGCGCACGGAAGCACCACCCGCGGGCGCCCCATCCACAACAAGCTCGGTAAAAGTACCAATTGATCCGTTGATGTTGTTGGAGAACCCGGCTCCATTGGTGTACCCGGGAACGGCGGCCAAGTACGAACCGGCGTCACGCTTAAGTCCAGGGAGAAGGATCGGCAGTTTTTCCAAAGTCTTCGTGGCGATTGTATTTGAATAGACCGGCTCGTCGGTTTCAAGCACCGGCGCCCCTTCAGTCACCTCAATCTGCTGGGCCATCTCTCCCAATTCCAGAGACAGGTCAATTCGCTTGTTGTCTCCCGCGTGCAACTCGATTCCAGAGCGCACAAACGTCTTAAACGAACTCTGGGACACGGTGAGTGCGTACCTGCCTAAGGGGAGGGCGGAAAAAGTGTAACCCCCGGCTTCGTTCGTCGTACTCTCAATTCTTGCCTGGGTCCCTTCTTCCACCAAAACAACCTTGGCTCCCACGATCACAGCGCCGGTGCTGTCGGTGATAACACCGGTCAACGAACTCCTGTTGATCTGGCTCAGGCAGACGGACGAGCACCCTGCCAAGAGCACTACGAGAGATAGACACCTGAACAAGAGACTCCTTCTTTGCATAAGAACCTCCTGATTTTAGGGAAGAGTTTGACCTAGTTTACTTAGGGACAAGCGCTTGTCAAGCATTTTTTCGAAAATGGATTTTTCTCCGTATTACGGAATCTTCACCTTTCGGATTCGCGCCTGGTTCTGTTCACATTGCGGAACCAACTCCGGGAAGCCGAAGGACACCGGCACTGTCAACCCTAGTGCGGTGCTCAACCCAATCTGCAACACTGCGTTTCAGCGTCATGCGGGACTCCCAAACTTCCGCACTCAACCCACCAGCAGCTTGTCCTGTTCAATCTTCAGCTCATACCGGTCCAACGCACGCGGCGAGGGCTTGGTCAGCACGTCACCCGGACCGACAGCGCCGGGGTGGCAAGGGCATAGAGACTGATGCTTTGCTGTCGACACAACCCAGGTAAGAGCACTTCAGCGCAAAGGTGACTTCTCGGTTTCAGTCGCCTCTCGTCAGTGACGTGTCAACCAAACGCTTGGTTGACGGGCATTCCCGCTCCCCGGTTAGGTCCGGTTAAGGAAGGGAATGCCGCGCCGCCGCCGCGGCGCTGGAGATTGGACATTTTTTGGAGTGGCGAAGCCCACTCTGGGAGCGCGGGCGTCCCGCCTGGCGTCCCGCCCGCAATTGTGGCCGTAGGCCCTCGGAGCGCCCGCCGGCCGCTCGGAGGCGGGCGGGACGCCCGCGCTCCCACGGTGGCTTCGTCGCTCCAAAAGCGTCCACTCTCCCGATCAGGATATGTATCCGTCTAACGGAAACATCCGTTGTGTGG
>JAKEER010000747.1 GCA_022616615.1 Acidobacteriota bacterium | reverse complement strand
GCTAGGAGCCATCCATGCTCGGCCGAGCACCACAGAGCATGAAAATGGTCAAACGATTCCCCTCTCGGGAGGAGCGAGGGCCGTCAGGCCCCTGGGGTGGGTTGTGGATCCGGGAACCCACCCCGTCGCTGTGCGCCACCCCTCCAAGGAGGGGATTTTCATGGGAGGTATGGATCAACCGATGTCTAATCTGCATTCGCCTTTGCTAGTAGATCGATCCAAAACTTTTCCGCCAAGGTATGATATTGCGTCACTTTTTCTTTTTGGATGGGATCGTCCAATTGGATTCGTGCGGCACGTTCTCGGGCCCAATTGAGAAAAAACTGTGCCGACGATCTACTGATACGACGCTTCGTATCGCCAATTTCAACGTAGTAGGGTGCGGTTGAGGCAAAACGAAACGTCTTTGGATTGTCGGTAATAGCCCGGACTAAGAACCAGCCGCTCTCTTTGAAGCCCAGCACGGCTAGCTTGTGCGGTTTCTTCGATTTCTCAAAAGGCACTGTGTATTCCACCTTACCGTTCTTGATGACTTCGATCGAGGAAATGGGATCGCGAGTGGTAAGGAATCCTTGAATTTCAATTTTGAGTGCTTTTTCATCCTTGGCCATGAAGACATGGCCTGGTAAGCGTTCATTGGCTTGGCACATTAACAGCGGACCGTTGGAGACAAAGCATCGTCCCGCGCGCAGTCCTTCCCACCATTGCCCGTAGCTAGGACTCTTGCCGAGATAGACGTAAACCCGATTGTATCCGACCGGGTTGGGCAAAACCCCGGAAGCACTGCCAGCCGATGGTGGAATGCGCAAACCGCAGTTGAGAAGGTGATAATAAATCTCCTGCGTCCAAAAACCATTGCCTCTTGGAGGCTCCAGGCGTTTCATGTCACGCGGCTTGCCCCAGGCTTCCGTTTCATGCATTGAATCGCGACACATGTGATTATTGGCTAGGCCGATGGAATCGACTTGACCGCTAGCCAACCAGAGGGGAACGTCCCACCAAAAAGGCTTCTCGACATCCACCCAAACGCCTTTGTACTTGCGGGCCTCGGCCAGAAATTCGAGGGGTGACGGAAACTCACGGGTAGCCTCAGTAATGGCAAGGGGTTTGGTGAGGTTAAAATACAAGAGAGCACCGCCCTCACGCTCATCCTCCCCCGCCAGCAGATGGTAGTAACGGTTTTTGTCGAAGCTAACCAGTGGTTGAGCTGTCAATTGTCGATTGGCCCACTGGCTCTTGTTGTTCCACCAGGTAATGACAGGTGCAATGTGCAAATCCGCCGCCTGCATGAGCAGTTCTATGTCGCTAGCGGGTCGATGCACATGGAAGTCACCCGACCACCATCCATGGCCAGACATATTCACGAAGCGTTCCAATTTCACCGCAACCTTTGTGACCGCCTCTTCTGTGACAAGGAAGGAACCAGTATGGATGAAATACTCAGGCCCGCGATCGATTTCGTAAGTGTACTGGCCTGGCGAGAGTTTAAGTTCACTATGACCGGACGAGACAAAATGATCATGCCAGAAAGGAAGTCCTTCGGCCTGTACAGGCTTACCTGTCTTGTCCTTCAGGTAGATCTGGCATGGAAGCGGTTTCCCTGTGTTCCTGTCAGCAACCATGAACACTACCTGCGAACCGCGACTGGACGCCAGAGTCAAGCTGATAAGAAACATGGACAGTTTAACGATTCTAAAAAGCATGATTCCTTCCATTAGGGTCCCCGCTGGCAGTCTGGGCCGCGCAGGCGTCAGATGGCGCCATACAGGGTAGCCCCCATCTCATTGCTCCAGCCGTCCGCTGCCCCGAAGTCACCGCCTTCACTACCAACGTCATCCCGCTGCTGGCCCCCGCCATGCACCTGCGCTCGCAGCCGCTGTCTGATCCTGACTATTACGCTCAGGCTCAACAACTCCAACGACAGATCCAAACCGGCATGGCGGACAGGTGAGAGGCGATAGGGGGTAGGTCGACGGTCTCGCCCACCCGACTGTCGTCTACGTCGCATAAGGCGACACACTCGATGTTCTTGATCTTCAAAAAATCGCGCAGGTCTGATCGGCCCATGCCGCCGCAACCGATGAGGGCGACGCGAATGCGGTCATTGGCGCCCAGAACTCAGGAATAAGCCGCAGCCGAGGCCGCCCGTGCCAGGAGTGCTGTCCCAGCGGCACCCAGACCAATGGACTGCTTTAGAAACCTGCGGCGTGCTTTGTCTTTCATGCGATCTCCTCCGAATGGATGGCTGAAATCTCCTTCATCAAAAGAGTGCTGAATCGAAACGCTAGAATATGCTGTTTTAGGGCCCCTCGGAACTGAGGATTTGTCGATGTTGCCCGGGAACGGCTGGCCGGTGTCTGGATCGCGAATTGTTTTTCCGCTAGCAGAGAAGTCTCCGCGACGCTCAAGTAGGACGTAATATTTTCCTGGCGAATCCGAATCCCCTGGTACGAGCCGAACAGAAACGTCTGTTTTTAATGAGCGGACCGCAAAGCCCCCCGATACGAGCAAGAAAAGAGAAATCAGGCCCAAAGCCAGGATCTGCAAAAAGCCACTTCTTCGATGTGTCATCGTAGGACCTTTATTTGTCTGTGCTGAAATGTGGTTGAGGGAGGTTCAAGGGTGAGACCCAAAAATACCTGAGAACTAGTGCTAAGAATATCGTCAAGCTGATCGTATCGGTCTTCTTTGGGATCGGCCGGTTCGTCATCCCAAGGCCCAAGCCGGTAGAAACCTGTAGCCGTCATTGTCTCAGTGTTTGCATCCGGCAGCTCATCACCCGCCAGTTGTTCGACGACGAAGCGGTCGAAAGGCTTGTCGTCATTCAGAGAGCGGATGACATAATCCCGATACCGCCAGACAAGGGTTTGGTGGCGTCGTTCTCATAGCCGTTGGTTTCGGCATACCGGACTTAAATCCAGCCAGTGTCGCGCCCAGCGTTCGCCATGTCCAGGGCGAGCGAGTAAATCAGTAACGACGCGGTCCAAGGCGTCTGGCTTTTGGGCGATTGAAGAAACGCCTCCTGCTCTGCCAGCGAGAGAGGCGTCCCGATCACATCAAGATACATTCGGCGCAGGAAAGCGCGCGGCTCGGCGGCAGGAGAAGGCGTCCAGCCTTTGCGTTCGAGCTTGTGGCCAAGGCAAAATTGTCAATCGGATTTTGCACCCAGGCGGAGTTCGTGACTGCCGGCACAACGGGAGCTTGCACAAGCTTGAATGCCCAATGGTCCAAGGGCTCACGACTCGGTTGCTTTGAACTGACCGTCCCCTCAGGCCAGGTCGCCCCTTGGTCGATTCATGCGCTGAGCACGGCGATCTCTTCAGCGCGGAGCCTCTCGCCCGCAGGGGGCATGATAATTTTCGGATCAAGTCCAGACACATACCGGGTGACCAGACTCTCTGAACTTTTTCCAGATACGATCGCCGGAATACCCGACTTGCCGCCTTTGAATGTACTGTGCCGCTGGTCCGGACGCAGCCCGCTCATCTGGACCTCGCTTCCATGGCACGAGGTACAACGGGCTCGAAAAATCGGCTGAACGTCACGGACGAAATGGACGGGCGCTTTGGATTGGGCGGAGAGCCTTTTAGCCTCCTGAGTGTTCGATTGCGGAAAAGCAACTGTCCAGGTAATCAGAAGGGCCCCGAGACCAAACCGAAGGGCTAGAAGGGAAGAAGCAGCTTGCATAACCGTTCACCGGTCTTTGACTCCAAATGGGAACTTCCGGAACAAGGCCTGAGGGACTGACGCTCTTGACCGGACACACAAACGCTCCTGTGACAACGCCAACAACCGAAACCGGAAAGCTCTGGGCATAGTGCCGGCGGCACACGTCAATCTTGGAAAAGACATCCTCGAAAGCCTGTGTTGTTGCCCTGTTCGTCCACGTAATACATACATCCCGAGATCTGGAACAAAGTGATCATCTCTTTAACCGGTGAATCCGCGAAGGCTACTTCAAGTTGATTGAGTTCTTCGAAGACGACCGCCTGGAGCTGTACGACTTGGCCGACGACATCGGGGAGCGGCAAAACCTGGCCCAGAAGATGCCGTAGAGAGTTAGGGAAGTTCGAAACGGGTCAATGCACTCGTGCGCTCAGCCTTCCGCCCCGTAACTAACGCATTGCGAGGCGGGAGAGACACCAACCAAGGTGTACCATGGTTTGAAGACTTGTTTGTTGGATGCCCATCGGGACGGAGTATCGACAGCATGGAAAAGAAAAAACATGAAGAGATGAAGAGAGAAAAATGTCTTGACAAACCCAATCGGACGGGCCTAGATTGAAGATCATCACAAATGATCAACACAGAATCCTTATAAACCCTTGTAAACCCTAGGCCAGAGGACATCGTTTGCTGTCGTTCTACAATTAACGGAGGTACTCTATGTCTCTTTCAAAAAGATCTGCAGTCTTGATCTCTGTGGTCATGATGGCTGTCGCGTTGTTTCCTCCCACTGTGTGCGCTCAGACCACGGGAACGATTTACGGCCAGGTGAAGGATGCCAGCGACGCCGTGGTTGCGGGTGCCACTGTCAAAGGCCGGAATCTCGGCACCACTTTGGTTCGCAGTGCCGTGACCAATGCCGAGGGATCTTACCTGATCCCCTCCTTACCCCCGGGCAACTATGAGGTGACGATGGAGCTTCCGGGATTCAAAACGTTCGTTCAGTCCGGCATTACGCTCCGGGTTGGAGAAAACGCCCAAGTCAATGCCGCGTTGCAGGTCGGGGAAGTGACCGAGAAGATCAATGTCGAGAGCGAGAACTTGAAGGTCGATACGCATTCAACCACTCTCGGTACCACCGTGGACAACCGCCGGCTGAATAAGATTCCCTTGAATGGGCGGAACATCTATTCGCTGGCCCTATTGGTTCCGGGTATCGGTGTAGCGGCTAATATCGCGGCGGCCAAGCCGGACGGCCGAAACGGGGTGACGCTGTCCGTTTCCGGGAACCGGGACGAATCGAACAACATCTTGCTGGACGGGACCGGAATGCTCGACGCCATGTCCAACTACGGCGTGAACCTTCCCAACCCGGATGCGCTTCAGGAGTTCCGAGTCCTTACCAGCACATTCAGCGCCGAGTACGGAAGAGCCGCCGCTGGCGTCTTCATAGCCGTTACTAAATCCGGTACCAACGAGATTCACGGGAGTCTTTACGAGTTTCTGCGCAATGACAATCTCAATGCCAGCAACTTTTTTACGCCAGGCAGGGTGCCCAAGTTGGCTCAGAACCAGTTTGGAGGCACTGTGGGCGGTCCGCTCATTAAAAACAAGACGTTTCTGTTCGGCTCGTACCAGGGGATTCGGATTAGCCAGGAAAATATTACATCCTACTTCCCGCCCACGGCGGCGGAGCGTCGCGGAGACTTCTCGGCGAGCGGAAAAACAATTCGCGATCCAGACACCGGCCTACCGTTTCCGGGCAACATCATCCCGCAAGCCCGCTTCGACCCTTTGACGCTGAAAGTCATGAATGAGTTCATTGAACTTCCCAACCTGCCCGACGGCCGCTACCAGGAATTATTCAGTACACCGACCAATGGCAACGAGTTCACGATCAAGGGGGACCACCAGCTCACCTCGGC
>JAKEER010000746.1 GCA_022616615.1 Acidobacteriota bacterium | reverse complement strand
GAGGGGGACCGCCGTGCTGTCTCCGATAGTCTCTGTCTTCCCGCTTCTGGTGGGTTTGTTCGGCTCTGTCCGAAGCACTTGACTGCGTGCGCCACCCCGTCACCCCCAGCCCCTCTCCCGCGTTGGGGAGAGGGGAGCCGAAGTGCTGAGGCGGCAAGAATGGCGCCAGGCATGGTTTTTCGAGTTTCGCGACAGAAACCAACTAGGCAAGGGCTATCGCCCCTTGATATCCCAAGGCGGTGACCTTGAGAGCCCGAAGCGGCCGCGAGGGTAATTGCGACTGGCCCTCGCTGGCGCTTCGGGCTCTCAGACCTCGGCGAAACGAGAACAAAATTCTCTTAACGCCCAGAATAACGGGCTAAGAGACGCAGAGGCACGAACCGCAAGATCAATGCGGTTCAGCGTCCCTGCGACTGATGCTTTTGGTACACGAAAACGGCTACTTGCTGAGTGCTAAGTTTCCCAGGTGATGGCATGACTCCGTCGACCCCGGCAACTTCTACCAGTTGGTAACCCGGCACGCTGACTGAAATCGGTTGACTCTGCTGCGTGGTGTTCCAGGCGACGACGGCCCGCCGCATCCCGCGTTCAAAGCCGGTGACAGTCAATGAAGCATTCGGCATTTGGATGCCATCCGTATCGATGAACGTACCTTCACGGAGCAAATCCCAATAACGATCCCGCAGAGCAGATACCTTGCGCAAATAGGTTTTCAGGTGAGGCTTGGTATTGTTTCGAATCGTCTCCATGTCGGCCCGGTAGCGTACCTCCAGCTCCAGGCGCAACCCATAGGCCAGAGCAAAGTTCGCTTGCTTGATGTCAGCTCGTGGCGCCTGTTGCCGCGAAGTGATGATGACGCCAGGGAAGGTATAGCGGAACATCTGGGGGAACGAGTTTTCTTGATATTGGCATCCCGGCACCCCATGCAGCACATCCACATACTGCGAATACAAGTCGTTGATCAGCTCTGTCATAAACCCAAATTCAGGTGAAACCTTCTTGAGATCGGTACGGAGGCGCAAGAGCAGCTTTTGCCGTCCTTCTGGAAATGCCAGAGAGGGTTTCGTATGCGGATGTGACGTGTCGAAACAAGGGTAGGGGAAGTGACCTCCAATCTGATCGTAGATGAGCCCCGTGGGGCCTAAGGACAGCAGGGATTTGCCGCGATCCACCAACACCTCCGCCCACTCGGGATTGGAGGGGCACATGGGGGCAAACAATTTGCGGCTGAAGTTCTTGAGCAAACTGCTGCGATGCGACTTGTTGTATTGCTCAAAGTAGACGCTGCCCCAAAGATTCTTGGCAGCCATTCTTTCCCCCTGATTCCTGTAGAAGTCGGTCGTCGGATCCACCAAATGACCCGACAAGTAAAGAATGGTGTTCCCTCCGGCAGACCGAACTTCCTGAAGCCCTCTGCGCAGGCGTTCTTCCCCTCCCATGAGTGTATCGGGGACAATAGCCGGATATTGATGGTCGTGGCCGCCTTCAGTCCAACCAAACAGAGCGACGGTATCCATTCCGTTCTCTCTCGCTTCTTGATACAGCGCCGGAATCTCGTCGTATTTCCACATGACGTCGCCATACTGTTGCTTCAGGATCACCAGAAACATCCCCTTCATCTTTTGCACCCAATCCGGCTTCTCGCGCACACGCCGCCAGGTGCTGACCCACTGGCGGTATTTGGCGGCCCCGACGCGCCAGTTGCCCGTGTGAGGTGAGACAATCACCGCTCCCGATTCCCAGATTTCCCCAGGCTGGATGAATGGAAACTTGCTGAAACCGAAAGAGAGTTCTCCGGCACGATCAAAACGCCGCGTCACGCGGAGTATGGAGGCGATAAAGGAAGGATCGTGGGAGCCAAAGTAAATGCCTTCCTGTCCGTTTGTCCATTCATACCAGGACATGGACGCCCGCCCAGGGTAGGTGAGTTCCAGGGTTTGGTTCACGACCCGGTTCACCGGTTCTTCGATCCGCTCCAGCCCATCCACTTGCGGGCGAAACAGGCTCTTGAGGTCTTTGTAGCGAAACCCTGCCCCGTTCGGCCAGATGAGATCATCACTCCGCTGCTTGTTACCCAGCGACGTGAATCCGCCGATTTCTGGGAAGTCAAACTCCGTGATCTCCACATCGGAACGATTCTCTATCCGTGCCTTCCACACGGTCTCATTCTCATTCAGCTCGATTCGAAAATGGACAGCAATGTTAAGTTCCTCACCTCGGCGGCGCAGCTTGTTTACCGTAATGTTCAACCCGGAGCTTGTTTGTTCAAACTGATAGTTCTGCTCATCACTCTCTACGACGTTCTCCAAACTCTGGCCTCGGCGAAAGATGAGGGTCCAGAATCCGGGCAACGGCTGAGAAATAAGATTGACGGCTGACGGCGCCGATCGACGACTCAGATGCACAACCTTAGCTTTCTCATCGATGACGAGACGAACGTCTTTGTTTTCCAACGTGTATTGCCTGGATTGAGCATTCGCTGACTCGGTGGTTGACCCAGCAGCGAACTGAAGCCCGCACCAGAGCGCCAGCAACAATGACCGATTGTTCATTTTCACTCTCCAGAAAATCCGCTTCGGGAGGGGTCGGTGACACAGCCAGCCCGGGTGGGTCTGCCCTGCCGCTACAGCCCACCCCAGAGCCTTCGGCTCTTGCCCCTCCCAGGAGGGGACTCATTTTCATCGGTCGTGGCACGGCAAGGCGGCATGAGGAACTCCTCTCGCGAAATCCTGGGAGCGACTTTCAGAAAATGTATTTCAGGGCAAACTGCATTTGACGCGGATCCCCAGCACTGCTGATCCGGCCAAAAGCGCTTGTTCCGACGGTGTTCCCCGGTCTGCCAAAGTTAGGATGGTTCGGCAGGTTAAAGAACTCAGCGCGAAATTGGATACGGTGGCGCTCGGCGATATTGAAGTTCCTGAGGAGCGAGGCATCCACTCCGATCAGACCGGGGTCGGAAAGGGTGTGGCGGCCAACATCGCCAAACGTAAACGGAGCGGGAAGAGTGAAGGCGGCGGTGTTGAAGTAGCGTTCCACGGTGCGCTCCGATCGCGGCAGCTCTGCTTTTACCCCTGGCACCACGCTGCTCCGCAACCCGGCCACGCCGGTATTGGCGGTTCCTGTGGCGCGCGCCGTGAATGGATTGCCACTGATCAGATTCACGAATCCACCCACCTGCCATCCACCCAGCAAGGCGCGGGCGAAGCGTCCCCAGTCGGGGCGCGGCAAATCGTAGGACAGCCCTAAACGAAATAGATGTCTCACATCATGGTCGGCGAGTCCTCTTTCCAAATCCCGCCGGGCCTCATTCTGAGTGAAATCGACGTGGCCCGTGGTAGCTCGCGAGGGACCGTCATCGATCGCTTTTGACCAGGTATAGGCGCTGATGAGGGACATGCCCTTGGCAGCCCGCTTCTCTAGGCGAAGGCGGCCAGCGTGGTAATTGGAGTTCACCAGCGGCGCCATCGGTGTGACCGTGCCGAGCTCGGGTGATGGAATACGCCTTGGCTGCACAGGGCCGGGTGCAGCCGGAGCAATGTTCAGCACCTGGAAAGCTGAGATCTTATGCGCCTGATTTCCTGTATACCCAAGTTCGATCACCGTGTCTCGCGAGAGCTGCCGTTGCACGGTCAGACTCCATTGCAAAGCGTAGGGAGAAACCAAGTCGTAGGCCAGTGAGAAGAGCCGAGGCTCCCGGACGAAAACGTCGTTGGCAATGTTGAAAGGATCGAGCAGCGACAGGGTCGGGAAAACGGGGTCGGAAAGCGGCGCCTGTCGAAGACCTTGAGGAGGGTTGCTGCTGGCCATGTCGTTTAAGGGGTTGGCAAAGTCCTCGGTAAAGAAAACTCCGAACCCGGCTCGCACCACCCACCTGGCATCCCCTTTGGGGTCCCAGGCAAGTCCGATTCGAGGCGCCCAATTGTTTCGATCCGGCTTGGTTATGGCATGTTCTCCAAATCGGCCGTCGCGCACAAACTGAATGCGCGGATCGAGGCGGACGCCGGGAAAACCGGCATAGGGGTCACCCTGGCCTGCTCGCACCAGCACAAACCCGCCAGGTTGGGTGGTGTCGATGGAGATCAGGTTGTCATACTTCTCCACGAACGGAGTCGCATACTCATAGCGCAAGCCCAGATTCAAGGTCAGCCGGGGATGCAGCTTCCAGTCGTCTTGAAAATAGTAAGCGCTAGAGGTGCGGCGAAAATAAGCCTGCACATTGCCAATGGCCCGGTCGGCCCGCCAGGGGAGGCCCAAAAGCATATCCGCCACATCATAGCCTCCGGCACGAGTCTGCGGGTCGTTGGTGAAGTTGCCATCGAAGTTGAGGGCGCCCTTGAGGCGATGAGCAAATATGTTGAACTGGAAGCGGCGAACCTCGGCGCCGAATTTCAGCGAGTGTTTGCCTCGCGTCAGGACGACATTGTCAATCCACTGAAAGGTGTTGTTGGCTTGATCGAAGGGATCGACGTCACCAAACCCCGTGATCCGCGTGGTACCTAACGCCGGCAGACCGTACTCCCGTGGCTGAGTGGCAAATCCACGGATTCCCAGTTTGCCTGTCACATCGTTCCCGTTAAGGGCATTCAGCCCAAACCGGTCGCTCACCGAACGCACAAACCCGAACTTAAACTCATTAAGCAGACTTGGACTGAAGGTGTGATTCGCGGTGATGGCTACGTTCTGCGGCCGCGCAGCCTGATGGGAGCCAAAGCCCGGAAAACGGCCAGGTCCGAATGAAGTCTGATCCGTGAAGATGTATCGCACAAAGAGATTGTCTCTGGACGTGATTTGATGGTCCACGCGGGCCGTGAACTGGTCGAAATCAATGCGCTGGCTGCGCGTGTCCACAAAGTTGCTGACCAATCCCGCCAGGTTCGGCCGAGGATAGAAATCCAGCAGACCTTTCCCGGCAGCGCTGATTCGGTCGGCGGGAAGCCTGTTCCCCGGAAACAGGTCGCGGACAAAACCGGTCCCATTCGGATTGGGCCGCGTAGTTGCCGGATCGTAGAGTGTCGTGATGCCCGCAAAGTCACCCTGGCGCATCGCATCGGTGGGAACGGTGGAAAGGGCCGTTTGGGCCTGACGAACGCGCAGCCCTTCATAATTGAAGAAGAAAAAGCTGCGATTCTTGCCACTATACAAGCGCGGGAAATAGATCGGGCCTCCAACTGCGACACCAAATTGGTTTTGTTTGTAAGGTGGATTGGGCTCATTGGGTGGCGCGAAGAAATCCTTGGCGTCCAGGTTCTCGTTGCGCAGAAATTCATACACCGATCCGTGGAGGTCATTCGTGCCCGACTTCGTCACGGCGTTGATCTGCGCGCCCACCGAACGCCCGAACTCGGCCGAGTAAGAGTTCGTTTGGATCTTGAACTCTTGCAGCGTATCTATCGAAGGGCTGACGACCATCAGATTGAAGTTGCCGTCCACGTTGGTTACGCCATCCAGCAGATAGTTGTTGAATTCCGGACGAAGCCCGTTGATGCTGAGGTTACTGGCGGCGCCGCGCATTCCAGGTTGCTGGACGACGTAACTGACGCCTGTTGCTACTCCTGAAGAGAGCGTGGCCAGTTGCAAGAACTGCCTTCCGTTAAGTGGCAAATCGGTAATGAGCTGGTTGTTGACGACCTGTCCCAGCGTGGGATTCTCTGTCTCCACCAGTGGTGGCGCTGCTTCCACCGATACCTGTTCTGTCACTTCCCCTAACTGCATGGTGATGTCGATCCTCAGTTCTTGACCCACTTGCAGGAGGATATTGCGGCGATTGTCTACTTTGAAGCCAGAGAGCTCCGCTCGCACTTCGTAGGTTCCAGGCAACAGCGAAGAGACCAAGTAGCGCCCGCTTTCGTCTGTCACCGTTTCGCGGACAATTCCGGTGGCTAGGTTTTTGACTTGCAGGCCGACCTTGGGCAGAACGCCTCCGGAGGGATCGAACAGAGTTCCCGAAATCGTTGCGGTGGCGGTTTGAGCCGGCAAGTCGCTCGTGCCTGAAAAACAGGCCAGAGCCCAGAGAATTAGGTAGACGATGAATTTGCGCTGCTGCATGGCAACTCCTTTCATTCGAGGAGCGGTCCGCGTTTTCGGGGCCGACTCTTGGCTGCACAGTTTGAGATTGACCACGAGTGTACGGCGACATGAGCAAAGTTGTCAAGACTAGATACAAATAATTTGCTCAATATCTAACGATCTGAACAATGTTATTGCTCTTACTGATTTGCGGACTTTCAGTCGGCTGGGAAGACTGAAATGACCTATCCCTCCGCCAACCCCTGCTGTGTAACCCTGGCTGGGACTTCAGCCAAGTTTCGCTATTGG
The DNA here is from genome assembly GCA_022616615.1 of Acidobacteriota bacterium. Classification (GTDB taxonomy): domain Bacteria; phylum Acidobacteriota; class Terriglobia; order Versatilivoradales; family Versatilivoraceae; genus VFZK01. The sequence continues at coordinate 835 of JAKEER010000746.1, read as the reverse complement.
AGCAATTGTGGTCAGAGACAAACTCGAGAAGGCCCAGTCCTGTTGCAATAGGCAGCCAATCTGCGCAAAAGATCCTTGACAATGGGATTCAGAATGCAGCAAAAGGTCTGAGAGCCCGAAGCGCCAGCGAGGGTAATTGCGACTGGCCCTCGCTGGCACTTCGGGCTCTCATCGTCACTGCCTTTCGCCCCGGCCCAAGCAGGTTTTCAGACACGCTCGTGGGCTACAAAGACCCCCAGGCCCCGTCAAAGTTCCCCTTAACAAAGGGGGACAGCGGTTTCCCAGAAACCGCGCGGGGGGTTGTCGTGCTTCCGGTTGGCGAATATGCCACCAGGACAACCCCCTAAGGCCTGCGGCCTTTGCCCCCTTTTTAAGGGGGACTTGGCCGCCTGCCCGCTGCTTTGAGGGGGTGCAATCAAAAGTGGCGGGCAGCCCGCAGCGGGCCGGAGCCCTTGCTGACGCGCGGGCTACTGACTGGCACCGGCGCTGTCAGTAGCCCGACCGTGAGGGAGGGCGTGCAGAGCTTGCCCGCCACTCCTAATTGCACCCGCTTTGAGGCTGACTCTTGACTTTGACGGAGCCTTGAAAGACCCCTCGCAGGTGACAAGAGTGCTCAGCGTATGGTAGCGTTATAGAGTTTGCGCAACTATTTTGCGCTCTTTAGCTCGGGAATAAATGGCAGCGAAGACCCGTAGCAGTACAAGGACGTGGAAGTTCTCGCTACGGAATAAAATAGGTTGGACTAAACCGCTTTCGCGGTAGGGGGTGATCCGGAAAGGAATTGCTTGATTTCGACGGTGCAGCTGATAGCATGTGTGGTGAATATGGAACTTGT
>JAKEER010000011.1 GCA_022616615.1 Acidobacteriota bacterium | reverse complement strand
TAGTCTTTTCAGATGGAGCAAGTGACCATTAAAGTCACTCAAAGCCATTTCCGTCTCGCTGGGGGCGATGTTCACCGCAAGGGCGTAGCTCTTGGTTGGATCAGTATGAACGAGAGGCTTTCTCTTTTCGGAATAGCCTGTCGGTGTTCGCTGGACGTTCCCAATCAAGCAACTGAATTTTGAGCAAATCGCTTGCCTTATCGAGGAGGGAGTATGTGGAATTCCAAGGTTCTACAAGTGGAGTTGTTGCTGTGCGTAGCGCTGGCGATGACAAGTCCGCCAATTTGGTCGCAGGCAAGTCTCAGCACAGTTCGCGGGACGGTGCAGGACCAGACAGGAGCTGTTATCGTGAATGCTGCCCTCACTCTGACGAACGTGGCGACGAATGTGACGTCAGAAACAACTTCTAATGAAGCGGGTTTCTATGTTTTTCCAGGGGTTTTGCCGGGGTCCTATCGTTTAACCGTCGTTGCCGCGAGCATGAAAAAGTTTGAGACCACTCTGACCGTTCAGGTCCAGCAAGTCGCGGTGGTCAATCCAGTCCTGACGCTGGGAGAAGTGACTGAGACGATCGAGGTGAAGGACGCTGCGCCGTTAGTCACAGCCGATAACGGAACGTTGGGCCATGTCCTCGAACGACAGCGCATCTCGCAACTGCCCATCAATGGGCGTTCCATCCTGAATCTGCTGCCAACCATTCCGGGGCTTGAGGCCGCGAACGACTTTGGTTCGGAGGGGACCCGCGCCTATGGCATCCGTCAAGGCTCTCATGAGTTTGTGCTGGACGGAGCAGCTCTCACAGAACGGATGTGGGGTGGGATTCAGAGGCGTCCGCCAGGGTTGGACACCATCGAGGAGTTCAAGGTGGAAACAAACAACTCCTCCGCCAAGTTCACGCGCCCGGTGACCGTCGTCATGTCCACCAGGAGCGGAACCAATGAGGTCCACGGCTCCGCCTTTGAGACCCATCGGAACAATGCTGTCGGCAAAGCGCGCCGGCGGGAGGAGTTCTTTACGAAACCGCCGCAGTTGATCCGCAACGAGTTCGGCGCGTCGGCGGGAGGCCCTGTTTTCCTTCCGAAGCTCTATAACGGCAAGAATAAGTTATTTTGGTTCCTTGCCTACGAAGGTCTGCGAAACATCGCGCCCTTTACGCGGGGCTTCCAGGTTCCCAGCACAGCCATGCGGAACGGCGACTTCAGGGGCCTCGTGGATGGCCAAGGAAGACAAATCCGGATCTACGATCCGCTGACTACCGACCCCAACACCTGGCAACGGCAGCAGTTCTCCCACAACGGGCAATTGAATGTCGTAGATCCGGCCCGAATCAGTCCGCTCGGCAAGCAGTTGTTTGGCATCACGCCGCTTCCCACGCTCCCGGATGTAAACCCCCTGGTCGAGAACAACTGGTTTGGCCCCGTGCCAAACACCAACCGGCAGTGGACGGTAACGACCCGCATCGACCACCGTTTCTCCGACAGTGACCAAATCTACGTCCGGTATTCGCAGGCGGATTTTACTTTCTTTGAGCAGTTCGGTGCTCAGCCCATGTTGAACGGCGTGGCCGGCACCCATGGGAGGACCTCGCCCAGCAAGAACTCGGCCGTGTCGTGGGTCCGCACTCTCTCGCCGACGCTGTCCAGCGAACTCCTGGTTAGCGTATCGCGCGAAAAGTGGCGGAACGCAACCGGCGAACCGTTGAGGTACACCGACCAACTTGGACTGCCGAACCCGCTGAACGTTAACGGTTGGCCGGGCATCTATAACACCGGTTTGGGCAGTTATTTTTTCGAGACGGACAACGAGGTCGGCACCGCGTTTACCCACGGCATCGTCGACCACAACATGACGAAGATCCTGAAGAGTCACACGTTCCAGTTCGGGGGCCGCTTCCGCTACGACCAGATGAACATTCGGGCCGACCAGCAACAACCCCAGGGCAACCACAATTTCAATACCTTTGCCAGCGCGCTCTACGATCCGGCCACTTCTCGCACCAACCCGCTGCCGACAGCTCTCACCGGCCACAATCTCGCCAACATGTTCCTCGGAGTGATGAACTACTCCAACCGGTTCGTGCGCGGCGACTATTACCTGCGAGGAAGAGAGTATGCGCTTTATTTCCAGGACAATTACAAGATCAGCCCCCGCCTGATGTTGAACCTCGGACTGCGCTGGGAATATTGGCCGGTCTTCCGGGAGAAGAACAACGTTCAGACCGGCTTCGACCGCAGCCAGCGCGCGATTGTGCTTTCCACGGATCTGGATAGGATGTACCGGCTGGGGGCGACAACACCCTCGATCGTGAACCGCTTTACATCGTTGGGGGCCAAGTTCATCTCCTATCAGCAAGCCGGCCTGCCGCAGAGCCTGATGGAGACCTCGACGGCCAACTTCGGGCCGCGCCTGGGGTTCGCTTATCGAGCTTTGGACGGCGCCCGCTCCTTCGTCCTGCGCGGCGGCTATCGCATCTCATACTTCCCCATGCCGCACCGCTCCTGGACCGGCCTGGCGCGATTGAACACGCCTCTGACGGCTCGTTTCCGCTCCGATATAACGGATGCCGCCCTGTCGCCGGATGGTATCCGCAACTATGGTCTGCGTGCTGTTCCCTCGATTATTGCCGGTTCCAATAGCCGTAATGCCGTCACACTGGACAATCCCATAGGTCTGGAACGAGGTTCGGCTTTTTCGAGCTACTTTGATCCGGATCAGCCCGAGACCCGAGTGCAAGACTGGAACCTGACCCTGGAAAAGGAGGTCATGCGCAGCACAGTTTTTCGCGCCTCCTACATCGGCAACCACGTCAGCAGGTTGGAGCAATATGATCGGTTCAACGAATGGTCGTCCGACTACATCTGGCTGGTAACGACCGGGCAGCAGTTTCCGAGCGGTGAGTTTGCCGATGTCGCGAGGCAACCTTACGACCAGGTGGTCTACGGATCGCTGGGGGCGTACCGGAAAACAGGCTGGTCGAACTTCAACGGGATCCAGCTGGAACTGGAACGCCGGTCCAGCCGGGGCTATGCCTTCCAGGTCTTCTACACCGTCGGGAACGCGCTGACAGCCGGCGGACAAAGCTGGTCGTCGGTCGTTCCGGAGGTCAATCAGTTTCTGCCGGGCGCTGTGCCTGCCAACTACGACGAGCGCAACCGCTTCCTGAGCTATCAACGTGATGGTTCGATTCCCAAACACCGGCTGAGCTGGAACTGGATCGCCGACTTGCCATTCGGCAAGGGAAAACCGATTGGAGGGAATGCGAACGGTATTCTGGACAAGTTCATCGGCGGCTGGCAGGTAGCTGGCATCGGCTCATTGCGAAGCAACTATTTCCGGCTGCCGACTGACATTTACCCGACGGGACAGAATATCGAGATCTACGGCACTAAATATCCCGTCGAGGACTGCCGCAGCGGCCGGTGTTTGCCCGGCTACCTCTGGTGGAACGGCTATATCCCAGCGAACCGGATCAATAGCGTGGATGCCAACGGAAAGCCGAACGGCGTGATGGGCGTGCCGTCGAATTACAGACCGGCGGGAGAGCCGCTCAATCCGTGGCCCAAGAGTCCGAACCCGAGCGACCCGCTGTTCCCATTTTACGGCAGCAACACGGTGTTCGTGCCCTTGAAGGACGGCACCACGCAGCGGACAAACTTCGATAACGGTCTGCATCCCTGGCGCCAGCAATATTTTCCCGGAGTGCGCCAGTGGGGCTTGGACGCTTCCCTGTTCAAAACGATCCCGATCGGAGAAAGGGTGATGGTTCGCCTCAATGCCGACTTTTTCAACGTCCTCAACCGCCCGGGCCTTTCGAATGCCATCCGGGGAGACGGGTTCCTGAGCAGAATGGTATCGGGCCAGTCCGCACGCGAGCTTCAGCTGACGCTGCGCCTGAGCTGGTAATCAGTCACTCATCATGACAGGGCCCCGTCAAAGTCGTTGCTTTCAGCCAACCACCGGCGTCAGCCGGTGGTTCCGGGGGGGACCTCGACGCGAGGACTGTTACCGGCGTTGACCAGCAGGCTCTCCAGCGCCTGATTCCACTCGATCGATCCCAGAGGGTCCTTCGGCCTTTGGGCCCAAATTTTGATAATCGTATTCCTCAGCAGCTAGCTGATGGAACTGTGCGCTTGACCCCCATAGGCGACACGTTTAACCCCACACCGAGGGCGTTCTTCCGGGGGCCTGGATTCTGGAATACCGATTTTTCTATTTTCAAGAATTTCCAGTTTTCGGAGAAGTTGAAGGCCCGCTTTGCCGCCGACTTTTTTAATGTGTTTAACCATCCCGTCGATGCGGCGCCCAACAGCACCACCGGGTTGCAGGATCTAAGTATCCAGACCAACGATCCTCGAATTATTCAGTTCTCCCTCCGTTTTGAATGGTAGGCCAGCCTGCCGGGAGATCTGCGGACTCGGATCTCCCGGAAGGGATCTGTCCTTCGGCGGTTTGGTCTGAGAGTCATTCAAGGTATTCTCCCATGAAAATCCCCTCCTTGGAGGGGTGGCGTGGAGCGCCGGGGTGGGTTCGTTCCCTATTTCACAACCCACCCCAGGGCCTGACGGCTCTTGCCCCTCCCGAGAGGGGAATCCTTTGATCGTTTTCATGCTCTGTGGTGCTCCGCAGGAGCATGGATGGCTCCTAAGAAAACCCCCTCCTAGGGAGGGAGCTGTGAAGAAATTGATGGTCAGCGAAAAATCGGCTCCCCTCTCCCCAACGCGGGAGAGGGGTTGGGGGTGAGGGGGAATTCCACAGCGTGGCCCTGTGCTTGCCGATCCATGTCTGGCAGGCTTCCTCGGTCTCTGGTAGCCAAACGCAACGGCGTGCACCGCCCCCTCAGCCCTAGCCCGCTAGCCCCTGGAGCTGTGAAAAAATTCCAGGCGCCGAGCGGCTTTGCCGCCCCGATGTGCGGAAAGGCTCTGCCTTTCCGCATGAGGAGCCGTAGTTACCTTTCTCCGCTGCCCGTCAAGAGCCGCTCATGGCGCGGCTCTTGACGGGCAGCGGAGAAAATGGAGGGAGTGGCCCTTTGACGGAAGGGCCAAGCCCTTCCGCACATCGGGCGGCAGAGCCGCGCCCAACCCGCCATTTTTTCACAGCTCCCCTGGGAGGAGTGGCAGCGGGAGCCGCCGGGGGGTTCCGTCGGTCACGACCCACCCTGAGGGCCTCACGGCCCTCTTCCCTCCGAGGAGGGAAATCTGTCGTCATTTTCTTTCTCACATCACACCGCGCAGCCCAGCGGTGTCAGGGGCTCTCATGAAGCTCCGCGCCACGAGCGGACTAAAGCTCACCAGTTCTGGGGTTGGAGTGCTGGCTCTGGTTTTCTTGACCGGTTGCCGGTCGGCCCCACTCCAATCAGAACTGGTCCGCCTTGAGGACTCACTTGAATCGGCCAAGACCTCAGCGCCGGCAACCTCATCCTCAGTGCCAGTGGCTGAGCCGGTGAGATGGGACTTTTCTGAAAGGACCTCCGCCTGGATACCCATTCGAGGGAGGGCAGGTTTTCGAAAAGGGTCTCTGGTATTGATGGGTCAAGGCAAAAGTCCTGTATTGCGGTCCCCGGAAAAGCCCGCTATCGATTGGAGTCAGTTCCGGGCCCTTCGCATCCGGATGCTGGCGGAGGGGGGCCAGGAAATCAAAATGAAAGTCGGTGAGCATGAACAAAGGAAAAGGCTCGGCCCCTCGAGGGAATTCCACACTTACGAATTCAGTCTTAGCGAGGACTTGCCTTCCTATGTGCGGCAGCTTGAATTGATGCCGACCGACAGTACAGACCAGCCAGTAGAAATCGATTACGTGGAAATCATTCCGCGCCTAATGAGCTTCTCTCAGCCCGTAGGACAGCAGTTCATTGGAAAAGGAGGGGAATTTCGCAATGCGCTGTATGCGAGCGCCTCATCGGCCATCGAGTATCGCGTTGCAGTGCCCGAACGGGCCGAGCTGCATTGCGGACTGAGTTTCATTGGAGAGGACCATCCGGTCCGGTTTCGCATCTATGCGAAAAAATGGGGCCTCCAAAGGGAACTCTTTTCGACGTCTCTTCAGGATTCCAAAACGTGGAAAGATGTCACTGTCGACCTGTCAGCCTACCAGGGGCAGACTCTCAACTTGGGCTTCCAAACGGAGAGCGACCGGCAGGGGCAAATAGGGCTCTGGTCAACTCCGAGGATCACGAAAGGCCGAACGCCCGGTAAGGCAAACGTTGTCCTTTATGTGGTTGATACTCTCAGAGCCGATCACACGAGCTTGTACGGATATCGCCGGCAGACTACTCCCTTCTTGGAAGAAATGAGCAGGACTTCGGTGGTTTTCGAGGACTGCCAAGTTCAGGCGACGTGGACGAAACCTTCAGTAGCCTCCCTGATGACGTCCCTCTATTCCATCACTCACGGAATCGCGGACTATAGCGACGGTATTCCGAAAGGGGCCGTGACCTTGGCAGAGGTTCTGCGGAAAGCCGGATATGTGACGGCGAGTTTTGTTTCAAACCCGTTCGCGGGCAGAAACACGGATCTTCAGCGCGGGTTCGACTATCTCACAGAGTACACCGTAATCGATCGGGAGATCGCTGAGGAGGAGAGAGCAACTGACTCCGCGGCCCTGAACCGAAGAGTCTTTCCCTGGCTGGAAAAGCACAAGAACGAAAAGTTTCTTCTTTACCTGCACTCTACAGATCCTCACGCTCCTTATCATCCTCCTCAATCCTTTGCCTCTCGCTTCGCAAACCCCGCCGAGACATCGGCTTACCAGGCCGAAGTTGAAAGAATACGCGATCTCCGACATTACGGCGGGGGGGCTGGCTTCAGTCGCCATGAGTTTCGCAAAAATTCCATCGATCCCGACCAGCACGTGAGACAGGCCAGTGACCGCTATGACGGAGAGGTTGCCCACAACGACAGAAGTATCGAGTTGCTAATGGAAAAACTTCGCGCTCTCGGAATTCATGAAGACACCCTCGTCATTATCGTTTCCGACCACGGTGAAGAGTTCCTAGAGCATGGCTGGACCAGCCATGGGCATTCTCTTTATCAAGAACTCACTCACGGGTTATTTCTGATGTGGAATCCCAAGCTACTGGCCGTACCTCGAAGGGTCACTGAAACTGTGCAACTCATTGATGTCGTTCCAACGATTTTGGATCTGCTGGGGATTGATTCTGACGGGATCATGCAGGGCCATAGTCTGGCTGCACTGGCGAGGGGACTGCCTTTCAAGAGAAAGGGGCCCGTGATCAGCTCTCGATTGCCACAGCCAGGAACGTCTTCACAACCTGTCCCTGAGAATCTCACGCGGACTTTCGCTTGGATAGGCTTCGACTGGAAGCTGATTTACCGGGATCAAGCGAAGGCTGCGGGGCTGAAGGAAGTCGAGCTTTATGATCGAACAACAGATCGTGGCGAGCACAGGGATCTTTCGGCAGAGAAACCCGAGGTTGTGAAGAATCTCAAGAAAGAAATTCTCGATTGGATCAAAGCACAAGAATCGGTGAAGCAGGCCTTGGGAGAACGGAGTCGAGGCAAGGTGGACGCGGAGCTGATGAAGAAACTGAGGAGTTTGGGTTACGCGACTGGTAAGTAGAGAACCACAGGATCTCCACAGAGATCAAGAGGAGCCATCCATGCTCCTGCGGAGATTGGACATTTTCTGGAGTGGCGAAGCCCACCCTGGGAGCGCGGGCGTCCCGCCCGCAATTGTGGCCGCAGGCCATCGGCGCGGCCTCCGGCCGCTCCGAGGCGGGCCGGACGCCCGCGCTCCCAGGGTGGCTGCGTCAAACGCACGCTTCGTGTCGAGTCAGTGCGTTGCGGCAGCGAAACGCTTGTTTGGTTACGGCTCGCACACAGACCGCGCTCACGACAACCGAAAAGCCGTGCAAAAGACCGGAAAAAATGTCCAGTCTCCAGATTCCCGCTTCGCGGGAATGACACACAGAAAAGCTGGAAGACACTCTGAAGGGTCTGAAACTCTGCTTCTGTGCTGGTTCGGCGCGACGCTTGGAAATCTCCTTGCCAGAGCACCTGAGAATTCTCCGTTGGCCGCTAGCGGACTACTGGCAAACCGGCCGAATCTCTATTCGACGTTCATCATTGCCCAGGTCTTCAATCTTCACCAGCATCACACCGTCCAGGTCGAAGCCATTCAGTTTCTCGGCCCACTCCACCAGGATGACCGCCGGCTGCGCAAAAATCTCTTCGAGATCGAGAGAGCGCAAATCTTCTCGCGTCTCCAAACGATAAAGATCAATATGGAAAACCTTCAAGCGCAGATCGTATTCATTGATCAAGGTGAAGGATGGGCTGGCGACATCGTCAGGATCGGGCTGTCCAAGTCCACAAATGAGTCCCTTGGCAAAAACCGTTTTGCCTGCCCCAAGTTTACCTTCCAGAAAGAAAATCATGGGCCGGGTCAGCGCGTCACCGATAGAACGTGCCAGATCGAAGGTTTCCTGGGACGAATGGGAGATAGTCGTGCCGAAGAGCAGCATCATGCCAAGGAATTCAGCGCCTCAAGTGTTAGGAACGCCGCCGGCAGGTTTGAAACGATCTGCGACGCAATGAGCGACTTTTCTCCTTGCGTTTTCGCCGCCAGATCTCCCGCCAGGCCGTGCAGATAGACGCCAAGCGCAATGACGCCTTCCAAGCTAGACGGGGAGGTGACTGCGGAAGAGTTCTCCAAGCTGGCCTGGCTGCTCGACGATCTGTGAAACTGATTCCCCTCCTGGGAGGGGAAAGGGCCGACAGGCCCTGGGGTGGGTTGGGCACTGTGGAGAGTATCCACCCCGGGGCTTTGCTCTACCCCTCCAGGAAAAGAATTTTCCCAGAAAGGAAGATGCAGAGCCTGGCCCAGAAGGCCCGCCAGAATGCCGGTCAAAACATCGCCCGAACCGCCGCTTGCCATTCCTGGGTTTCCGGTCGAATTCACAAACACCTGCCCGGAAGGTGAAGCATAGACTGTTCGGTGTCCTTTGAGAACGAGATGCACCTGATGGTGGGCTGCAAACTGGCGCGCCAGGGAGACGCGATCAGCCTGCACTTCAGACGTGGGCCGGCCTAGCAAGCGCGCAAATTCCCCCGGATGGGGAGTCAGAACAAGAATTCGTTCTCCACCATTCAAGCGTTCGCACTGTCCTACAAAGGCATTGATGCCATCAGCGTCCAGAACTACCGGTACCGTGGTCTCTTGCACGAGCCGGCGAACAAACTCCACCGTCTCTGCATGGCCTCCGAGGCCAGGCCCGATGGCTAATACATCCTTCTTCTCGAGAAGGGTCTCGACCCGTCCATAATCGAAGGCTTTCACGGAAACGCCGCCGGAGTCGGTGGCCTCAAGCGGCTCTGTCATCGTTTCCAACATCTGCCCCGCAACCATCGGGAGACAGGGACTAGGCGTCGCCAGCGTCACGAGACCGGCTCCCGCCAGCAATGCGGATCGCGCCGCCAGGCAGGCAGCGCCTGTCTTTCCCACTGAACCGGCGACCGTCAGAACGTGACCATAATCCCCCTTGTGCGAGTCTCCCCTTCTCTCAAACCGGCGAAGTGCTGCAGCGGCTTCAGCTTCAGAGAAGAAATTCAGCCAGTGGCGGGGGTCTTCAACCAACTCGGCTGGAGATCCAATCGGAACGACCACCCAACGCCGAATGGCACCATCACGAGAAGCAAAGACATGGGCAGGCTTGGGCGCGGTAAAGGTGACTGTAATTTCCGCTCGAGGTGCCATTTCGTCACCGGGATTCGGGCGCATCGCGTCGCAATCCAGACCCGAAGGGATGTCGATGGCCACAACCTTCGGGAAGCGCGCGATGTGACGCAGGATTGTGACAATGAACCCGCCGAGAGGAAGCCGGGCGCCGGTGCCCAAGAGAGCGTCAACTAGAAGATCAGCGTCCAGTTCCTGAAACAGCTGCCGGATCGATTCCTCAGAAAAATCGTGCTCTTCCACAATCTGAATGGATGCGCCGAGTTTCAGCAGGATTTCGAGGTTTACGCGCGCGTCTCCCTTGACATCTCCGGGCGCAGCAAACAGCAGCACCTTGGTCTGGATGTCCCGCAGCATCAGGTGGCGGGCCGCGACAAAACCGTCGCCGCCATTGTTGCCCTTTCCACAGCAAACAACCACTTTGAGCCCCACCAGCCGGGAGAAATGCGCTTCCATGGCGCGAACCACTCCGCTCCCTGCATTCTCCATGAGCAGCAGGCTGGGAATCCCATACCGCTCGGTGGTCAAGCGGTCGACCTCGCGCATCTGGGCTGCGGTCAGAACTTTCATGAATTTGGTAAGAAGCGATCGGCTGAAACCGCCGTGCAGTGCGGGGGTTCCGGCGGTTTCAATCTTAGCGGAGGAGGCGGTAGAGTCAAGACAATTTGGGCTGTTCTCACCCTCGCGTCAGGGCCTCGTCAAACTCGTCGCTTTGAGCCAACCACCGGCGTCAGCCGGCGGGCCGAGCTTCCACCGCGATCTTTCCCGATGCTACAGCCGGCGCGCCTATGGCGCGCTGCGGCATCGGGAGCAAAGCGGCCCAGTACCTCCACTACTGGCTTACGCCGGCGGTTGGCTGAACGCTCTGATTCTGACTTTGACGAAACTCTGATCCTCGCGTCTTCCCTGGTTGACATCCGGGAATGACTCTCTTACAGTCTTACACATTGGCGACACAAGAATGCCGATGAGTAATCTTGTGGTGATGCTCCGGTTCGGTCTGCAAGGATTGAAAGCAGGGTTGGTTTATGCGGAACGCTTATGTGTACTTCTCAATTTTGCTGGGCCTGGCGCTATTTCTCATCGCCGTCTTCGCTATAGTGTTCTTCAGGGAACGTGTGGCCCATGTCCTGAAGCGCCGCCCGGCCCGAAAGGCAGTTCCGCGTGAAGATTTTTATTGTGTTCGCAGCAGCCTGAAGCAAATCAACGAGAATTTCCACGTTGCCCAAATCCTGTTCACGAATCGGAAAGACTGCACACTGACTGCGCAAGGGGAAGTGCGGCGCCGAGCCTCCGAGGATTAAGCCACCACCAAAGACTCAGATCAACCGGCCGCTCTGGAAGTCTTATCCGAAGTGCTCTTTCATCTTTTTTCGCAGGAAGCTTACCGATTGGCGCAACTCATCCATTCCATTCACTCCGTCTTCGATGGAGATCCAGCCGTCAAAGCCTGCGCCTTTCAAGATCGAAAAAATTCGATTGTAGTCATTGAGTCCCTTGCCAATGACGCCGTGCTTGAGGTTGCTGGCGTAGCCCAGGACACCATCCTGAGTCTTCAAATCTTCCAGTGTGCCGCTCTCCAGATAACGGTCTGAGGCATGCATGGTGAGCACCTTGTGCTTCACCGCTTCGAGCAGCACCAGAGGATCCTCGCCTGCCACAATGGCATTAGAAGGATCGAAATTAACGCCGAACCACGGCGAACCAATCTGGCTGATAATTTCCAGGAAAACCTCCCGCTTCTGCGCAAACTCAGGGTAGTGCCAGTAATTATCTTTGTAATGATTCTCCATGATGAGAAGCACGCCGCGTTCGGCGGCATGCTCAAGGCAGGCACGAATGCATTCCACAACCCAGGTCACGCCCTGCTGCCGGGAAATATCGGGATACGCTTGCCCGGAAAGCACCCGGCAGTATTTCCCGCCTAGACGCGCCGTTAGGTCAATCATCGCGTTCTGTTTGGCGATTTCCTCTCGCCGCTTGGCCGGGTCCGCGATCGTAAAATTGGGTGAGTAGCAAAGCATCGGCATTTCCAGGTTGTTTGCCCGGAGGGCCTGCTGCACCTTCTCCAGGGTGGGGTCGTCCAGCGAATCGACAAACCCGGAGTAGAACTCCAACCCATCCACGTCCAGTGTTGATGCCAGATCAATCCATTCGAAGATACTCATCGAGCGATCGACGCACAACGCATCCATAAAGCACTTCGGGAAGGCAGCCAGCTTAACCATAGACTTGTTCGTGGTAGAACTTGCTTGCAAGTGACTTGTCCGCTCTCCGCAACTCGCTGCCCATTTGGACTCGAGGCTTGAATCAGGAACGAAAATCAAGAGGGGATCAAGCAGACAGAAAAAAAGGCAACTGATAAATGTTCTCGATGTATAACGAGTCAGGGCTAGAGCTCTGACGACTCATTTATCAGCTGCCTAACTTGGAGCGGGAAACGGGATTTGAACCCGCGACTTCAACCTTGGCAAGGTTGCACTCTACCGCTGAGTTATTCCCGCATTGCGAGAAAAATACTAGTGACGCGAAACTCAAATGTCAATCGATTTTCGAGACGCTACAGCCCAATTCGGTCGCCCGGCGACAAACTACTCTGGTACCTGCGGCGATCCTCTGCTCGATCTCTTCTTGACTTGAATCATGATAGCCTTCCAAACTTGGCGCCGAGGATCGCGCCGCCCGCGGCTGTGGCGACGCTGTTTGAAGCGGTCCTGGGGAGCGCAGGCGTCTCGCCCGGCGGGGCGCCTGTGCTCCCAGGGCGGCCTCGCCGCTCCAAAAACGTCCAATCTCCAGGCGCCCGCTTCAGCGGGCTTCTTCCGACGATGGCTTTGGGAGCGCAAGTTACGCTGCCCAAGATTGGCTGCCGCATTTTGGGCAGGTTCCCGAATGGCAGGCGCGGCAATAGGGTCTGCCGCACTGCGCGCAGCCGGCATGCGCGGCCAGGCTGACTAGGTGCAGCGCGTCGTCGCACATCATGCGGCCGGATTCAGCGGTGAACGTGGCTTCGCACAGGGGTTGCTCAAGCCGGCGGGCTGCGGAATTCCAGTCCAGATGAAAGCGGCGCTCTCCCTTGCGCCGCTTCAGCAGCAATTCTACCCGGTGCACGGGCAGCGAGAGTTCGAGCGTCTGCACCCATTCCACGGCGATCTTGAGCGCGTATTTCTGCTGCAGGTCTGCTACCTTGGCTCTGTGCTCCCGAGCCACGGCTTCCAACCGAAGCCTTTCGCGCTCCGGTTCGGCAGGCGGCTTCCGACCGCAGGATTGGAACTCGCGGCTGAGGCCATTATAGTAATCATAAACCTGCGCCAGGTCCCGGTCGAGCCGCCGTTGGAGGCTCGTCAGGAAAGGCGCGAGGCGGCGGCGGATACGCAGAGAGAGCCCGCGTGTGCCAAGCATAGCCAGCCGCTCGGCGGGAAGGAATGCGGGGAACTGGCCGTTTGCCTCCCCGCACTGAGACTGACGCTCTTGGCTGGCAACCGCCGTGAGCAGCGGGTCGAGCACGTCGTCCAGCGGGCTGCCATTGGAAAGATTGAACCCCAGGATCGCGATGCCGTCCCGCTTTTCGTCTGACAGCGCGGAGTACCGGAAGGTCAACAAGCGATAGCAGGTCCAGGCAGGAACAACCCGCAGAACTCGGAACACGGCATTCTGCAGCCCGAGGCTGCGCTCTGCCAGTCTTTCCGGAAACGCTGGCGGAGGACCCTGAATGTTGAGCGCGGTCCGCAGGGTTCGCCCTCTCTGGCCCAACACCTCTTCCAGGCGGTCAAGCCAGTCCGACTCAAAACTGACGCGCTGGGCGTTCTCAGGGATCTGCCAGCCGAACCCCAAGCGCCCTTGCTCGGGCAGACCGAGTGACTTGCTCAACCTGTCTGGGGCGATAAACTCGATTCCCAGCGGATCGATCCTCTCGACCAGTGCCCCGTCGCACTCCATCAAGTGGGTCACGAAATCGCGCAGCACATTGGAAGAGTGATGCATGGCTTGGGTTCTCAGCTGGTGGTGAACTCTTCGCCGAAGAGCTTCTCGTCCAGCGCTTTGGCGGACTCGTATCGCTGGAGGGCTTTGACGGCTTGCTCGCCGAGCCTGTCGAAAACGGCAGACTGCTCCTGCTCGGACGCTTCGACCCAAGCGGCAAAAACCATTTCGGCGAAGTCCTGAGTGTCTTCCATTTCACCCAGAATGGCGCCGATCTCACCCACCACCAGCTCGAACATGTTTATCTTCTCGTCAAGAATCCTGAGGATGTGCTCCTCCAGGGTGTTCTTTACTACGAGGTTGAAGATGAACACCTCGCGCGTCTGGCCAATGCGGTGAACCCGTCCGATCCGCTGCTCGATGGCCATGGGGTTCCACGGCAGGTCAAAGTTGATCAGGGTGTTACAGAACTGCAGGTTTCTGCCCTCGCCACCCGACTCGGTGGAGAGCAGGAGCGGCGCGGTGTCGCGAAAGCGTTCAATGACTCTGTCTTTCTCCAGGCCGCTGAGAGAGCCTTCGAAGAGAACGCACTCCAGGCCCTCCGACGCCATCCGGCCCTCAAGCCGGGCCAAAGTTGCTCTGTGGTGAACGAAGACAATTTTCTTCTCTTCAGGATTTCTTTTCAGCAGTTCAACCAAAGCGGCCTCCTTGCAACTGCCGGACGCCAGGCAGCGTTGACGCAAAGCCTCCCACTGAAGGCGGTCGGGAAAGTTCTCCCGCATCCGTTCGATGGCCTTGGCGATGGCGGCGGGAGAAGAACCGCCCGCCGTCTGGAGATGACGCAGGGCCATCCGCAACGGGGACGCAGCCTGCGGGTAGGATTCCCGCACCAGGTTGCTCAAGTCCTGGTAGCAAGCTGCCTCTTCAGCGCCGGCGTCAAACCGCAGCGTGCTGGCATGACGGCGCGGAAGGCGGACGTCCACCAGAGCACGCGTATTGCGCACCATGACGTCGCGCATCAGGTCCCGCATCCGCTCCTGATTCGCAGGCACTCGCGGCTTGCCCGGGGTCATGTACGTGGCGGCGAACTCTTTCTCCGTTTTGAAAATTCCCGGCTTCAGCAGGGTGAGCAGATTGTAAAGCTCCACGAGACTGTTCTGCACCGGCGTAGCCGACAACAGCAGAAGGAAGCGTTTCTTCAGCTCGTTTACCAGTTTCCAGTTCAACGAACGACGATTCTTCAAGTGGTGCGCCTCATCGACGATCACCAGATCGTAGACCTGCTCCGCCAGCAGGGCGAAG
>JAKEER010000745.1 GCA_022616615.1 Acidobacteriota bacterium | reverse complement strand
CGAAAAGGAAGTTGGCCTTGCGTCACAAGGTGGTCCGTCCGAAGAGCGGCCTCCCTCAGATTGAGTTTGAGATTTTTGTCCCAAAGATTGAGAGTGAAGTGCCAGGAAGCATCGTAACAAGGGCCAAGGCTATTTGCACCTCTTGTAAGGTAGCGCTCCCGCCGGAGCGCGTGCGCGCGCAGCTTAGGACTCAACATGGCGGAGCCGATGTGATTTTCAATGAACACGCCGAGCGGGTGGGCGGTGCACGCTTACTTGCCGTAGCAAGAGTTGGTGGCGGAGAAGGTGGCCGCAGCTATCGGCTGCCTGAGAGGAGAGATTACGACGTTGTTCGGAGAGCCATGACCAAATTGGCTGAGCTTGGGGGTGGGTCGTCGCCATCAGGTCTCTCATTGGCCCCAGACGAGCCAACTCCCGTAGGTGGTGGATCGGGGGCGGGGAGGGCATTCGCCATGCGTAGCTACGGTATGGACACGTGGGGCGACCTCTATGCTGCGCGCCAAAAGCTAGCACTTGTCATTTTGGCGCAAAAAACAAGGGATAGCGTTCCCCGAGCATCCAAGGCGACAGGGGAACTCCTTGCGCTAGCGATCGGAAAAACGGCGGACTTGGGAAACGCTGGTGCGCCATGGAAACCAGGGGCGGAATGTCCAGTTCATCTTTTCTCAGGACCACGGATGCCTCAACTATGGGACTGGGCCGAGGCTGTACTGACGGAGGAATCAAGCGGTTCGTTCTATAGCGCCTTTGAACGCTCGGCGACAACACTGGATGCCGCCTTCAAGTACGTGTATGAACCTGGCACAGCTCTGATGGCAGACGCCCGAGACGCTTCTCTGTCAAGCGGGTCAGCAGGAGTCTGGTTTACAGATCCGCCCTACTACGACGCCATCCCGTATGCTGATCTTTCCGACTTTTTCTATGTCTGGCTAAAACGAACGTTACCAGAGGAACCAACTCTGAGAAATACGTTCGAACCGGGAAGCAGTGTGACCCCGAAATGTCCTGAAATAGTACAAGACGAAATTAAGCAGACGCCGGAGGGAAAGGCAAAGGATAAGAGTTTCTTCGAAGAATCAATGCAGAAGGCTTTTTCACAAGGGCGCATTGCTTTGCGGGAAGACGGAATCGGCGCTGTTGTGTTCGCGCATAAAACGACTGAAGGCTGGGAAGCACTTCTTTCGGGCATGCTGAACGGGGGATGGACTGTCACGGCGTCGTGGCCCATCTCGACCGAGATGGAGAGTCGATTGAGAGCACGGGAATCAGCCGCCTTGGCAGCGAGTGTGCATCTCGTTTGTCGCCCTCGTTTCGAAGGTGGCGGCGGTGGCTGGGAGCACATTCTGCGTGAACTGCCGAAGCGCATCGGCGACTGGATGGAGCGCCTTTCAAACGAAGGCATCCGAGGCGCGGACCTGGTCTTTTCCTGCATCGGGCCAGCACTAGAGCTTTTCAGCAAGTACGACAGAGTCGAAACAGCGGAAGGCCGCGAAGTCAAGCTGGATGAGTTCTTGGAGAAGGTCTGGGAGGTGGTTGGCCGGACCGCCCTGCAACAGGTGCTGGGCACGGCTGAAGCTCGCGCGCGGAACGGCGCCGCTGCCGCCTTAGAAGAGGACGCCCGGTTGACGGCGCTGTTTCTCTGGACGCTCCAATCCACGAATGGAAGTAAGAAAACGGAAAAGGGGAAAGTGGAGGATGAGGAAGAAGAAGTCGAGCCTTCCGATGAGGACGGGGAAGGCGAGGGTAGCCAACCGAAGAAGGGCTACACCCTGATCTACGACGTGGTGCGACGGTTTGCCCAGCCGCTGGGCATACACCTGGATGACTGGAACGAGCGAATCGTCGAAGTCAAAAAGGGCGTCGTGCGGCTGCTCTCCGTGCTGGAACGCGAAGAGCAACTCTTTGGCACGAGCGGCACGGCGGCCGTCGCGCGGACGTTGGAACGCACGGGCGGGCGCGATCCTCAGTACATGCTTTTCCCGGAGCAACCGGAGGGCCGCCCGGGCTGGAAGCCACGCCGTAGTCGAGTGAAGGAAGAAGGGGAAGCGTTGGCTCCCCGGCGCGAGGCAACAACCCTCGACCGTGTTCATGCGGCAATGCTGCTCCAAGCTCGGGGTGAAGCCACGGCGCTCCGCGCTCTGCTCGAAGCCGAAAGCGAGCGCAGCCCGGATTTTCTTCGCCTGGCGAATGCCCTGTCGGCCCTGTATCCGAAGGATTCCGAGGAGAAGCGCCTCCTCGACGCCATGCTCCTAGTCGTGCCCCGATAGATCACCAAAAGGAGATAGCGAAACATGGCCAAGCACAGCGTCGAGTTAAGAACCCCAGAGCTAGACGTCCCGAAGGTCGATGTTTTCTTCCGAGTGAAACAGGACAAGGGCGCGTTTGGCAGGCTTCGAGTTTCAAAGGGTGGCGTTGAGTGGATGCAAAAGAATGACAAGGTCTGGGCGTACCACATGAGCTGGGAGCGGTTGGATGAGATATTTGTCGCCAAGGGGAGGAAAGGAAGGACTCGCTCTAAGAAGGGGCGCAAGAAGTAGTGTTAGTGGGTGACGAAGCGGGCCACTGCGGAGATGTGGGGGCGCGAGTCCTCAACTCAGTAATGCCCTTGCGCCGAGTAGATGTGTTGCAGCAAGCCTCGAAGCTGTTCAAGGATCTCTCTGGCTTTTTCCAGGGTCGCGGGCTTCTCATGCAATACATCATCCGCTGCTTTAGCAAGATCGCGAGCGATTCGCTTTGTTACCTTGTCCAGGAGATGCCACTTCTCCGCCTCTTCCAGCAGTTCGTGGAACTTGATGAATTTGCCTGAGAGTTGGCGGCCCAGATTCTCTTTAAGGCCTTGCTCTAAGGCTGCGCGACTAAGGGCAATGGAGGCTTGCGGGAGACCAAGGATGAACGTCCGAGTCGCCTCGCGTAGATAGGCATTTGTCACTTTCGAGGGGGTGCGCGATGCGTCCATGCGCGACAATTGCAAAGTGCGCGTGACACATCCAGGGACGGTGTCGATCAACTCGCGAGTGAAGCGTTCATCGAGAAAATGCGCGATGAGGTCTGGGTCATTCCGAACGAGTGACTCGATTCCTTTGAGCGCGGTTTCTGCAAGGGTTTCGCGGGATTTGATGATTTCTGAGACGATGACTTCAATCACTTTCCGAGCTTTAACCGCCTCCTCCCGTTCTTCAGGGGAGAGGTCATGCTCATCCCACGAATCGAGATGCTCGATGTAGGTTTGAACTTCCTGGGAAAGAGTGAGCTCGTTTGGCATAAAATCGTCCTGCGCAGCCGCTCTAAATAACTGGATGATAAAAGCCAATAGGCCCGGACGGCAAGGATAGCTCCATGGAATCTTGGTACAAAGTTACGACACCACGCGCCGAAGTTCGAGAGGGACGTTCATTTAATCCCGACGAATTTGCGATTGCGCTGGAACAGGTCGTGGCAGGGACAGCGCCCGAGGACTACCGGGACCCAAGGAAGTTCTTCGAGCGGACGTGCTTCACGCGGGCGCTGAACGAACACCTTGGATTGGTGCTACGGCGGCTGGCGGGGCAGACGCAGAACACGGCTCCGGTGCTCAGCCTGATCACGCAATTCGGCGGCGGCAAGACGCACACACTTACTGCGCTCTATCATCTGGCGCGAAATGCGAAGGTCTGCGCGAATCAGTCCGACGTAGAGGCCCTTCTGAGGAGTCAAGGCCTGGGCCAACTGCCGACTGCCCATGTTGCGGTGTTCGTTGGAAACGCTTGGGACCCGGCAGAGGGCAAGGAAACACCCTGGATTGATCTCGCCCGTCAATTGGGCGGGTCTGCCGGAGTGGAGGCGCTGGGAGCTCAAGCGCGGACAACGCCGCCGGGCACGGACTCGCTCGCAAGGCTTTTTTCGGTCGCCGGGGGAAGGGTGTTGTTGCTCTTCGATGAGGTCCTGAATTTCTTCAACCGGCATCGTGACCGGGCAGACGGGTTCTATTCCTTTCTGGACAATTGCGGGCGGGCTATGACGGGCACGACGGGAAGTGCGGCATTAATCAGCTTGCCGCGCAGCCAAGTCGAAATGACGGACTTCGACCAGCAGTGGCTCGACCGGATTAGCAAGGTCGTTCATCGTGTGGCGAAGGATTTGATTGCGAACGACGAGAGCGAAATTGGCGAGGTTGTACGTCGACGGCTGTTTGAAGACTTGGGGCCAGACCGTATTCGCAAGTCTGTATGCAAGACTTTTGCCGATTGGTGTTTTGAACGGAAGCACCAACTCCCGCCCGAATGGACTTCTGTCGATACGATTACAACGGACGCAAAAGCGCGGGAACACCTGAAGGCACGCTTTGAGGCAGCCTACCCATTTCATCCTGCTACGATTTCTGTATTCCAGCGTAAGTGGCAGGGTTTGCCACACTATCAGCGGACTCGCGGCACACTCGCGGTGTTTGCGCAGTGGATTTCGTGGGTTGGACGGGAAGCCTTCCGTTATGCACGCAAGGAACCTCTTATCACGCTTGGTTCCGCGCCTCTCCATGTTCCCGAGTTTCAGGCCGCTATTCTTGGGCAGTTGGGCGAACAGCGCTTACTCCCTGCGATTGAAGTGGATATTGCGGGTGCAACAAGTCATGCGAAAGCACTCGATGCCGACACAAAGGCAGAGCTGCGCGTCATTCATCGCCGCGTTGGTGCGGCCATCTTATTCGAGTCCACGGGCGTCGCAAGTGACAAGGCTGCTCACTTGCCCGAACTGCGTTTCGCTCTGGGGGAGCCGGACTTGGATGTGACGTCAATTGACAATGCGGCGACGGCTCTGGAAAAGCGCTCCTTTTTCATCCGCAAGGTAGGTACCGATGGCTTCCGTATTGGGTATAAGCCGACCCTGAAGAAGGTGGTGGGTGATCGGAAGGCGGCATTAGACGATGCCGAGGTCAGTAAGACCATGTGGTCGGCAGTGAAAGAGGTGGCAGAGAAAGGTCGGACGATTCCAGTGCTGCCTCTCGTGAGCGAGGGCAATGACGTGCCCGATACCCCCAAGCTGACCCTAGTCGTCATAGACCCTGAAATGGAGTGGGATTCTGCGGGGGAGCTTCGGAAAAGACTGGCCGAATGGACACGTGTGAAGGGAAGTTCGCCACGCTTCTACCCCGCTGCGCTGGCCTGGCTGGTTCGGAGGCCGGGCCGAGCCTTGCGCGAAAAAGCAGAATTGGTTCTGGCGTGGAGGCGGGTCGCAGAAGAAATGTCTTCTGGTGCGCTTGGGACAGACTTCGATGCTTCCGATCGGAGCGAGATTGCCGCGCGCACGAAGGAATCAGAAGAAGCCCTCCGCGATGAAGTTTGGGCGAGCTATCGGCACCTGGTCGTTCTTGACTCCCTCGGCGCGGAAGGTGTTCGCGAAATTGATCTTGGGGCAGGCCATTCGAGCGCGTCCGCCAGTCTGACGAGTCACGTTGTGAGCGCGTTAAAGGCGGAGGGATTGCTGAACGAAAGCGTTGGAGCGGGCTATGTCGAGCGCAACTGGCCACCTGCGCTCAAGGAGGCGGGTGCGTGGCCGTTGAAAGGACTTCGGCAGGCATTTCTTGACGGAACTCTTACCCGCCTGGCTGACCCTGAGGAGGTTTTGAGAAGGCAGATCGTTGGGTTCGTGGAGAAAGGTGAATTTGGAATTAGCTCCGGGGCCAAGAATGGTGGTTATCAGCGCGTCTGGTGGGATGAGAGGATCGGGGCCGAAGAGATTCTTTTTGATGACAAGACATTCCTCTTGACTCGCCAGCGAGCGGCCTTATTGAAGCAAGCTGCTGCTGCACCGGTCACCGAGCCTGTGACTGAGGTTGAGCAAGGGGCATTGGTGCTCAGGCCTTCGGAGCCGGGAGATCGAGTGCTCGCCTCGGGAGTGGTGCGGCTGTCCCTGAAGGGGTCGATCCCGCCAGAACAATGGAATAGGCTCGGAACGAAGCTTCTACCCAAACTCCGTGGAATGGGGAAAGATCTGTCATTGGGTCTGGACGCCTCAGTGATGGTGCGATCCGAAGATGTTCGCAATGTCGAAGCCGAGTTGCGCCAAGTGCTGCGGGATTTGGGTCTGGATGGATTGGTGCGAATCGAAAAAGCTGAGTAGCAACATTGCTCCGAACCGAAAGCGCCCGCTGCATATCAGGCGGGGGGGCCGGTTGCTCCGGGGCGATAGATAGCCGTGAGGATGCGGTTCGCGGTCTGCTGGATGCGGTCGAGGCTCTCGGTGAGAAGCTTCCTGTAAGGTGATTTGGTTCCTTCACCCAGGACAGAGGAACCAATCACCGAGCCCACAGCAGAGCGCAGTGCGTTTTTAGGTTTGACCGGCTGGAGCGGGTGGCAACGGGCGTGACAGGATCTGGTTTCCCTGGCGCGACCGTGTGCTAGCATAGGCCGGAAGAAGGGCGTTCCGTGTCGGAGAAATCACAGTAAACGTCATATGTATGTGTGTGTTAGAGTGTGTCCAATTTTCCAACAGATAATGCTTGATTTTCAGACGGGCATGTAGTAGGCTCTTGATGTGGTCACTGCAAGAACGGCAATCGAAGGTGCACCTTCTCAGCGTAAGGAGACGCGCGCCTTGGAACTGATGCGCGAGGCTCTTGAGAACCAGAAGCTTTGTGACCCTGACTTGGATGTGGAAGGAACGTTGGAGTTTGCAGTCGAGCATCCGAACGAGTCGGTTGTTGACTCGTTCGCATCGGTGGAGATTCTTAGCTCACGAGACGAAGTGTTCGGCACCGCTTTGCCTAAGAGTATTCTGAAGCATAAGACGTTGACGACGCTATCGGGGCTAACGAGGAGTCTAGAAATACTGGAGGCACGGCGGGCCGCCGTTGCGGGATCAGCGGGTGGCCGAAAAAAGGGGGAACAATGAAGCACCAAGGCGAAAAGGAAACTTTGGCGAAGCGGCTTAGGGAGGCGCGAGAATACCTCGGCCTCTCGCAGGAATACGTGTCCCAAGAAACGGGGATTTCGCGGTCCGCCATATCGGAAATCGAAAGCGGGCGACGAAAAGTGGATAGTCTTGAGCTTAAACGGTTTTCAAAGCTGTACGGGAGGCCAATTGAGTATTTGCTCGGTGAAACTGATGAAGAAGTCGGAGTCGGAGCGGACGCGATCGAAGGGAAACTACGTGCGATGACGCGAGGGCTGAAGGTGGAGGACCGGGAAGAGATCTTGCGATTCGTTGAGTACCTCCGACATAGAAATACTTCGAATCAAGCGGGGTAATGGCGTGGACAGGCAGCAACTTGTCGTGATGGCAATGGGTGCGGCTCATCGGGCGCACAAGGAATTTGGCGTGAACCCTTCCATGAGGGTAGACGTGTTCGGAGTGTTGCGCGATATCGGGGCGTTCGTTTTTTTTCGTCCGCTACGCTCGATCTATGGCGCCTATCTTCCGACCGGGGATTCGATGCCTGGCTTGTTGATCAATTCAAACTTGCCGTTGAGTGTACAGAGATTTACGGCGGCTCACGAGCTGGGCCATCTCTATTTGGGCCACAAGATTGTGAGCTTGGAAAGGGAAGTGGGGTTCGTTCCTGAGGAGAGGTCGGGGGTTGATAACGACGAGGTGGTAGCCGAAGCATTCGGAGCGTTTTTTTTGATGCCGAAGGCTCTCGTGGCAACGTCAATGCGTGAATTGCGGATTGAGAAGGAAACGATGGCCCCAGCGGATGTCTATCTTTTGGCTTTGAGGATGGGTGCCAGTTATGCGGCAACGATCAATCAACTGCGGACACTAAGATTTCTCAGGCCGACGCAGGCAAGCGAATTGCGTAAACATGCGCCAAAAGAGATCAAGGAAGAGCTGAATAACGAGAAAGCTGCGGGACGGCATGACGTATGGTTGCTCAATGAGAATTGGGATGGTCAGGAAATATACCCGGCGATTCGCGACACAATTCGGATTCGGTTAGAAGAGACACCCACATCGGGCTACACCTGGTTAGTGCAGAAGCGACCCAGAGGTTTTCACGTGCTCGAAGATGGCTACAAGGGCGAAGAAACGGCAATTGGCGGGGTGCGAATTCGCGAGTTTGTTGCCTCTCTTGAAGATGACGCTCAGGAGTCAGAATTGGTTCTGCGAAAAGCCCGCCCGTGGGAACGAGATGCGGTGGGTGCCGAATTCTCCGTCCAAATTCATCCACAGGAGCTTCGGAAGACTGGCCCGTTGGTCCTTCCGAAGATTGCTTGATGGGTGTCGTTCGGGGCCGATTTGGGGGGCGTGTTAAAGACCAAGGTGATCGTCCGACCTGCGTGGCGTTCGCGGTCAGTTCGCTGCATGAATACTGGCGTGACGTTACTATCGGTCAGAGCGGGGCGGTGACGCTGGATCTGTCGGAGGAGTTTCTGTACTACGGGTGTAAACAGCGGGACGGGTTGGTTGCGAAGTCCGGAACCACGATCGTTGCGGCTAGCGAGTGGTTGAAAGATATCGGCCAGTGTGTGGAGATTCTTCACCCGTACGGCAGTTCGGATAGTAGTCTGCGCAAGCCAAGCGCGGCTGCCTTCAGCGATGCGGAGAGGAGGAGGGTAAACGCAGTCGTCAGTCGGGCGTTGCGATGGGATCTTCTTCAGCGGGATCTAAAGGGACAAGTGCCAGTCGTGGGTGTGATCGAGGTATTCGAAAGCGCACTGCGTGTCGAGAAAAGCGGGTTATTGAGTTCGCCAAAGTCGAACGAAAGAAGGCTTGGCTTACATGCGGTGCTGCTTTTAGACGTCGAATCAATTCCACAGGACAATCAGGTTTTGTTCCTCAACTCGTGGGGGGCGGGTTGGGGGGACAGAGGCGTTGGGCGGTTCGACGCGATGTATTTCGCGAAGCATTGCAAGCAACTTTGGACGATTGAGAGGAGTGCCGCGTGAGCGCGTACTTTAATGCTGAGACAGTTGCGGATGCATGGACGCAGATAATGGACCACTTGCTGGAACAACCGAACGGCAAGAGCTTTCACCTGGTCACCACAATCGCAGACCCAATCACGGAGGTCCGGGCCGTAACGAAGGTGGTTGACGCGCTGGCCGGCCAAGCGGACACGATGTCAACAATGGAGAACGCGAACGCGATTTGGCCATACGTCTTAGCGCGACCCGGGGAGAAAATCGGCGCGACCATGGAGCGGATCAAGAAGTTTGGCGTGCCTGTGATCAAGGCCGCAAACAATAACAGAAAGGATTCCTATGTAGAACGGGTAGTCGCTTGGCGAAGCAGGGATGATGGGGAACGGGTCCCGCAACTCGAAAACATGATAAGTCGAATGCGGAGTGAGAGTGGGAATGCCGCGCCTAAGACTTCTGCGTACGAGATCGCGATCTTCTCACCCGGGTTAGATGCCGGGTATATGGGATTCCCGTGCTTGAGTCACCTCTCCTTCAAACTGGATTCGGAACGTCAGAGGATATATCTGACAGCGCTCTACCGAAATCACCATTTTGTGACGCATGGGTATGGAAATTTCCTTGGCCTGGGCCGGCTTATGAAGTTTGTTGCAGATCAAGTTGGTTATTCGGTGGGGGAATTTGTGTCGGTAAGTACGCATGCAGATGCGGAATTGCATTTGGGTAAGGCGCGGATAGTCAACCACGTTGAAGAGGCAAAAAGAGTTCTGGCTGGGACAGCAAACTCGTCGGCAAATGCTCTTGCCGCCGATGTACGGCGGAAGGTTCCCGCTCGGCTGGAGTAAGTAATGGACGCGAGGACAAACGAAGTCATGACGATTGAAGCGAAAACTGTAGCCTTCGAGGAGTATCAGGATGTCGCCCTGTCGACAGACCAAAACCGTACGCCCTCGATGGGCGGAATTAAGTTCCCGATGCTTGGTCTGTTCGGCGAAGTCGGCAGTCTGATGGCGGAGGTGAAAAAGAAGCAGAGGGACGGGGTGGCGCATGGGAACTTCAGAGAAGCAATACTGGAAGAATTGGGGGATGTGCTTTGGTACTT
>JAKEER010000744.1 GCA_022616615.1 Acidobacteriota bacterium | reverse complement strand
CCTGCGCCTTCTCTTGCAAGCATAATTCGATGATTTCTTCCTCTTTGGGGCCAATGAAATCATCGGGCAGGCCAGGCACAGAAGCCACCATGTTGCCGGTGCGTGGGCAGCTAACCACCTTCGCCCGGCGCGGCGAATCAGGCCAGAAGAGCAGGGCGTAAAGATAGCCGGCCAGCAGCGACTTGTCGCCGCGGATGAGCCTCTCTTTTAGCTCTTCTTTGAGCTGCTCCTTGAGGTCTTCATACAAGACTGCCTGCTCTGGCGCCATGGATACCGAAACCGGAATTTCGGTGTATTCCGGCAAGGGAAAGCCCATATCGCCCAATGAGAGGAAGACGGAGCGGTTCAAGAGCCAGGGCAGCATCGCCGGACTGCCGCCGGGCAGTTCTTTGTAGCGGACGTTGGAGCGGCTGTTGGCCGTCTGCTTGCCATCTTCATCCAGCATAACGGTCTCAATCCGCTGCAAAATGCCGTAGGCTGACACCCAATCCCGGCTGCGCAGGCGACGCTGGCCGGTGGCTTCCGGGTCTACATAGGCTCTGCCCATTTCTGGGGCAAGACGGAAAAGCAGGTAAAAGAGGCTGGAGGCTTTACCGCCGTAAATGGTGCCGGTGAGGGCCACCACTTTTTCGGCCGCCTGGGCCAGATGGTGCATGGCATACCCCTGGTCGCTGTCGAAGCCTTTGTATTGATGCACCTCATCCACTAACAGCAGGTCCAGCTTCCCTTTGGCCCGTTTCTTGATGTAACCGGCCAGGGGAACCTTGCCGTAACCAAAGGTGTCTTTGACCATACTCCCATGCCAGTATTGCAATTCGTGGAAGGGAACGGGCTGCCCCTTGTCCGTGTAACTGCGAATAATTCGCTCTCGTTTGGCGTACAGCTTGAAGCTGCCTCGTACCTGGGAGTCGCTGCGCCGGCGCGTGAACTGGTAGAGTGGGGAGCGGCATTTCTCGTTGCTGCAAACGCGGGTGGCTGTTTTGAGTTCGTTCACCGTCAACGGCCGTCCGCTGAGGAATTGGGTCGCGCCGCAAACGGGACAGCGAATGCCCCGCTGCTGCAGGGCGTGGATTTGATGCTCGGTGAACTGCCTGCCCTGAGCTTGCCGAAGGGGCCGTTGCCCTTCTGGTAAGTCCATCAACTTGCGGGCGGATAACACCTGCCCCCACGGCCGTTCAATATCGCTGTACCCCTTACTGCCGTAATTATGGCTGGCTGGACCGCCGTAGTTATAGGCATGTTCCCAACCGGAGGCGCTGCGGGCGGTGGTTTGCTTGAGGACACCCACCAGGGGCGCATCATCAGGTTGGCCGGCGAAGAACTGGTCTACGTCGCTGATGGTCTGCAAGTGCATCGTGCGCACGCCCGGCCAGACCGCTTTGAATTCCCGCTGCCATTTGTCTACCAGGTGGGGCGGGCAGAGGACGATGGTGCGCCGGGCGTTACGGCCGGCGGCAACTGCTGCGCCGATGGTTGTATTGTGCGTGACGATGTAATCATCAGTGACGTATAACTGGTTTTCTGAGTCCAGAGCAATACATTGGGCTTCTTTCTTGCCTATATATTCGACCTTGACCATCGCACGTGTAACTCCATACTTCGTGCGCGGAATTACCCGATTAAGTTTGCGGGATAAGCGGAAAGGTTGAATGCAGCTTGGTAGCTTTATATTGAGCCGGTAAGCCAATTGCCCGCGTCGCTTTTCGCCATTATGCGTGTAGCGCGGAATTCGAGTGGTTGGCTTTGCTGTTCCTCCCAGTGATTGCACTAATTCCGTCACATCTTTGGCTAACTGCTCTGAGACTGTAGAGTAGGTAATATGTCCAACAAATCCGTTCGATTGTCGGCCTATAGTGCCATCTGTATCGAGCAAACCCTGCAACAGAGCGATTCGAGAATCAACACTGGCGAAAAGGTATGGCTTGGGGATAAACTTGGTTTCGGAACGATGCCCCATTAAACCCAACTTACGCAAGGCAATTGTTACCGGGTTTGTAGGTAAAATACGTCCATTGGTGCCGATGCGGCGCTTGCCGCTGATGCGATAGCAATACCTGCCCTGCCACTTGAAAGAAACCCCATCTGGTAAAGCTGCATCGGCCGTCTGAATGATTTCATCATCGGCTGAGGCGAAGAGAGGACTGCCGCCGGTCAACCCACCATCGCCTATCAAAGCGCCTAGTAAATATGGGTCTAAGGGCAGTGGTTTTTCCTCAAACCTTACCGGCTTCACAAGGGGAATAAAGTAACGGGCGTTGTCAGATTGGCTAAACAGTTTGTTCTTAATTTGCCGCAGTTCAAACAGTTGAGGGAGGTGATTCCGCCATTTACGCTCTGGGGTCAAAACCTGCCAAAGATGTTCATCGCAACATTCTGTCTGAGCCCCATCACTGAAAGTCACCCGATAGATATCTTTCTCACCTTGCGGATATACACCAACAACGCGAGCCGTGCCGCCTTCTGGATTGACAACTTCATCGCCTTCCTGAATATCGCCCATACGTTTCCAGCCGGTCGGTATCAACACTTTGCAATCGAGAGGCTGCGCTTTCCCAACTCCCATTTCTCCAATGGCAACCGCTTCTGAGTAAGTTTCCAGGCGTGTCAGGATGGCTGCGGCCGCATGTTTTTGAGCCGGCAGCAGGCCGGACTTGCCGTTCATACCGGGGATAGGGCGCTGCTTGCTCAGGCTGTTGAGCAAACGGCCGTATCCATTCAGATCGAACTGGTACACCGGCGGATAATCTTGAGCCACGATGCCCGTCAGGTGGGTAATCCACTTCTGCAGGAACTGTTCCAGTTCTACGCCTTTGTAGCTGGTTACCTGCCCTGCTGTATCCACGGTGGTGATGTCGGTGACGACTGTTTCCGTCTCCAGATACGTCACCCGGGTACGGCCGTCGGGCAGTGGTTCTTCATATTCCTCGGCGTGGGTCACTTTGTAGTTGCGGCCTTTGATTAGGAGCCGCTCGTTGCTTCGACCTTGCTCAGCACAGGCTTCACCGGCCAATACCTGGTTATTGAGATGGCCCGCCGCAATAACGCTGTTCATGTGCCCGATTTTGAGGGGCGTTAACGGCCGTAACGGCACATGGGCGCTGTTGGGGTCGAGATGCTCCCGCCAGGCCGGTTTGGCACTGGCGCCGAGTTGCCGGGCCTCAGCCAGGGCATCGGCCGGGTCTACGAATTGGGAACGGAATTTGAATGCGCCCCGTTTCACGGCCAACGGTGGCAACGTGTAGGCGGGTTCGGAATTAGCCTGCCCTGAGCCTGCCGAAGGGGCCGTTAATGGTACCAGCATTTCTTTACCCACAGCCAACTGCGCCAGCTTCTCTACCATCTCGCCATCGGGCGTGACAGCTTTCGGCCGGTGGATGCCAAAGAGGACAATCTGGCGGAATTGGTCATAGGTGTCGTCGGGGAAGCGGTAAATCTGCACCTGGTCGTACCAGGAGAGGATATAGCGGGTGGCTTTGCGGAAACGGAGCATGTGCTGCGGCACGACCCAGACCAGCAATCCGCCTCGTTGCAGCCAGGGCCGGGTGCGGACCAGCCATTGGTATTCAAGACGGCCGTCCTCATCATCATGGTCATAGGGCGGGTTGCAATAGAGGAGGTTGTAGCCTCCTTGGGAAGTGATCAGGTTCAGGTAACTGTCATGCAGGATGCGTGTCGTATGCTCGTCGGCCGTAGCCTGGGAGGCAATGAGTTGGTTTACTACATCGCGGGCCGCTTCTGCCCGGCCTTCATGTAACTCTACACCGAAAGGGTCCAGACCTAGCTTTTCGGCAAAGGTGACTAAGACTGTCCCCTCGCCGGCGCACGGATCCAGGATACGGCCGCCGTGCGGGGCGGTGATGTGGGTCAGGATGAGATTGGTGACAGCAGGCGGACAAGCATAAAAGCCCGCTACCTCCATATTGGCAAGTCGGGACATAATTCTGTTCCTTGTATATATGGGTTGAAGGGGGTGAGAGAGGGAAACGGCCGTTAGGCCACGGGATTCAGCGGTTCAATCTCAATGGTCTGGCTGTCGTCGCCAACACCCTGCATATTGTCACTCGCAAGGGGCCCCGGCTCCGCCACGCAAACGCTGTACCAATAACGGCCATCGCTCAACGCCCGCAGCACATGGGCCACACGCCAGGCGTCATCGGAATTGACGACCAGGCAGACCAGGCGGTATTGACCGCCTCGTTCTGGTTTGGCATCAACGGGATCATAGATATGCTGCGAGGCTTTCAGGTATTCGACGACGGCGTAGAGCAGTCTGTCAGGGCTAAATGTAACACTCATAGTGACCTCCCTCTGGTGCTGTTCTGTAATCTACCAGAATTACGCACAGCCATTCGCTCAATTCAGCGCGTTAGCGCCTGAAACACCTCAAGCGCAGGCAGACCTTCGCCCCAACCTGACCAGAATTCTGCTGAGTTTTTATGAGTGGGCTGCAATATCTGGGGGTTTCGTTTATAATGACGGAAGCTGTTACTACTCCTCAACGATCCTTCCACTACTGTCAGATTAAAGCCTGAGCTTTCTTTCATTGTTCAGCCTTCTGTGCAACCAGATTGATAGCTATAAAGTGAGGCGTTCATGAGCAACAAATCTGGCACATCTGGCCAGGTAATTTCGCTACCCACCGGTGGCGGTGCACTCTCCGGAATTGGAGAGACGTTTGCTCCTGACCTGCACACGGGCACCGGCAACTTCACCGTGCCTATTGCTTTGCCTCCCGGCCGCAATGGCTTCCAGCCCGAGCTGAACCTGGTCTACAGCACCGGCAATGGCAACAGTCCGTTTGGGCTTGGCTGGAGTCTGAGCATCCCCGGCGTCAGCCGCAAGACCTCGAAGGGGGTACCCCGTTACAACGACGCGGAGGATACCTTTATTCTCTCGGGCGCTGAAGATCTGGTAGCTGTTGAAACCCAGGGGACGAAGACTCGCTATCAGCCCCGCACCGAAGGTCTGTTCGCGCACATCTATCATCACCGCGACGCAAGTAGCAACTACTGGGAGGTGCAAAGCAAGGATGGCCTCATAAGCCGATACGGGACGGAAGGGATGGCCGGCACGGACCCGGCCGTGATCGCAGATCCTTCAAAGCGCGATAAGGTGTTTGCCTGGAAGCTGTCCGAGACCAGAGATCCTTTCGGCAACCGGATCGAGTACGAATATGAACGCGATATGGGCCAGGACGGCCCGCACCACTGGGATCAGCTCTATCTGAAGCAAATCAGATACGTTGAGTATGAAGATGACCTGGGTGGCGAGCAGTTCCTGGTGTCCATGACGTTTGAATATGGCGAACGCCCCGACCCCTTCTCTGAATACCGCCTGGGCTTTGAGCTCCGGACGCGGAAGCGGTGTGAACGTATTGTGATCCGGACGCACGCTGCGGAAGAACACCTGGCCCGCACCTATGAGCTGACCTACCTGGATGAGCGGGTCGCTGCGGGCGAGTCTCCCGAGACGGTGCTGCCTCGTAACGGTGTGTCGCTCCTGAGCCAGATAAGCGTTATCGGCCACGACGAAAGCCAACCGGAAGAGAAAGACCGAACACAAGTACTTCCCCCGCTGGAATTCGGCTACACGCGGTTCGAACCGGAAGGACGCGACTTTTTCCCACTGGCAGGCAGTCACCTTCCAGCGCAATCGACAGCCAGCCCCGACCTGGAGCTGGCCGATCTCTTTGGGAACGGATTGCCCGATGTGTTGGAGATGAATGGCACCGTGCGATACTGGCGCAACCTGGGCGACGGCCGTTTTGATCTACCTCGCCCCATGCGGGACGCACCGGCCGGCCTCACTCTGGCCGACCCCGGCGTGCAGTTGCTCGATGCCGACGGGAACGGTCGGATCGACCTTATGGCCTCTCAGAACGGGTTGTCCGGCTACTTTCCGCTCCAGTTCAACGGCGAGTGGGATCGCCGCTCGTTCCAGCGCTACGACCGCGCGCCCAGCTTCAGCCTGGAAGACCCGGAGGTCAGATTGGTGGACCTGGATGGCGACGGCGTGACCGATGCTATTCGCTCCGGAACGCGGTTGGAGTGCTTCTTCCACGATCCCAAGGCGGGATGGAACGCCACCCGCTTCGTCGAGCGCCGGGCGCTGGAGGAATTTCCTAACTTCAACTTCTCCGACCCACGCATGAAGTGGGCCGATATGTCCGGTGATGGTTTACAGGACATCGTGCTGGTCTACGACGGCAACGTTGAGTACTGGCCGAACCTGGGGCATGGCGATTGGGGCCGGCGGGTATCCATGCGTCACAGTCCGCGCTTCCCTTATGGATATGACCCGCAGCGCACCCTGATCGGCGACGTGGATGGTGATGGCCTGGCCGATCTCGTCTACGTGGATCACTGCAAGGTAGTCCTCTGGATCAACCAGAGCGGCAACCGCTGGAGCGAGCCCATCGAGATCGACGGCACGCCGGATACAACGGATATGGATGCCGTGCGTCTGGCCGATGTGCTGGGCAGCGGCATCAGCGGTATCTTGTGGAGCCGGGATGCCGCTGCACCCGGCCGGGAAACGATGTTTTTCCTCGATTTCACCGGAGGCGTCAAGCCCTACCTGCTCAACGAAATGAACAACCACATGGGCGCCGTGACCCGCGTGGACTATGCGCCGTCCACCCGTTTTTACCTGGAAGACCAGCAACGGCCCGAGACCCGCTGGACGACGCCATTACCGTTTCCGGTTCAGGTTGTGGCATGCGTCGAGGTGATCGACGAGATTTCCAGGGGCAAGCTCACCACCGAATACAGCTATCACCACGGCTACTGGGATGGCACCGAGCGCGAGTTCCGGGGCTTTGGACGTGTGGACCAGCGGGACACGGAAGTGTTTGAGCGGTATCACACCGCGAGCCTCCACCCAGAGCGCACATTCGAGGCCGTAGAACAACAGATGTTTTCACCACCACTGGAAACCCGGACCTGGTTCCATCAGGGACCCATTGACGATGGATTGGGCGGCTGGGAGGAGAAGGATTTCAGCCACGAATTCTGGGCAGGCGATCCGAACCTGCTGACACGACCATCCGCGACACAGCAGTTTCTCAAGAATCTTCTCCCACGCGACCGGCGTGATGCTCTTCGCACCCTGCGGGGCAACATCCTACGGACCGAACTGTATGCTCTGGACGGCAGCGAGCGCCAGGAGCGACCTTACACCGTGACGGAATTCCTTTACGGCGTGCGTGAAGAAGCCCCTACTGATGCCGATGAAGAAGGACGGCCGCGTATCTTCTTCCCTCATCTGCTGGCCCAGCGCACCACACAGTGGGAGCGCGGCGACGATCCGATGACGCGCTTCGACTTCACAGAGGACTACGATGCCTACGGTCAACCTGGAAAGCAAACCACGATTGCTTGTCCACGTGGATGGCACGCGCCGGAAGATGCGCCTGGGGAGCCATATTTAGCCACGCGCAGCCGGACGGTTTATGGCCAGCCTGTCGTTCCCACGGTTTACATCATGGATCGGGTCGCCAAAATCACCACCTACGAAATTGAGAACGACGGCACGCAAACAATCTTTGAGCTAAAGAATACGCCTGACGACAGCCCCGCCTTAACGGTCATTGGGCAGACCCTCAACTTTTATGATGGTGGCCCATTCCAGGGACAGCCGTTTGCCGAGATCGGAGACTATGGTGCCCTGGTGCGCTCGGAGACTCTGATCCTCACGGAAGAAATACTGCGCGAAGCCTATCGCAGTGGCGACGCGATCCTGAACCCGCCTGAAGTGCCACCTTATCTGGTTCCGGGCGTTGCCCCAACCTGGACGGCCGACTATCCACAAGCGTTCCGTGATTTGTTACCTCCTTTGGCTGGCTACTTCTTTCAGCCAGGCGGGCCCAATTCGCAGTACGTGCGGGGCTACTTCGCGACCACGACCCGGCAACGCTACGACTTCCACGACGCCCCCGCTGGTCGGGGGCTGCCGGCAGTGAATCGGGACCCACTTGGTCGAGACACAACCGTTGACTACGACGACTATGACCTGCTACCAACTGCAGTGACCGACCCGGCCGGCCTGACCACCACGGCCATCTACGACTACCAGGTCTTGCAACCCCGTGAGGTTATCGATCCCAATAGAAACCACACTCGTTACGCTTACACTCCTCTGGGACTCTTGAAGAGCACGGCCGTCATGGGTAAGCCGGGAGAAAACGTCGGCGACACCCCTCAACAGCCCAGTACGGTTTTCCAGTACGACCTTCTCGCGTTTGACGATAGCCCATCCAATAACCGCCAGCCCACCTCCGTTCGAACGGTCCGGCGCGCCCATCACGTCAACGATGTGGATGTACCGCTGCCGGAGCGGGGCGAAACCATCGAGACGGTAGAGTACTCCGACGGCTTTGGTCGCCTGCTGCAGACGCGAACGCAAGCCGAAGACATTATCTTTGGCGATCCCATCTTCGGTGACGCCGGCCTGCCCTCCAATCAATCGGTTGCACCGGGTGATGCTGTTGGGCAATCACCGGGTCAAAACGTTCCAGCGAATGTCGTGGTCAGCGGCTGGCAGGTCTACAACAACAAGGGGCAGGTCGTCGAAAAATACGAACCCTTCTTCGCAACCGGTTGGGCTTATGCGCCAGCGACCGGCACCCAACGCGGCCAGAAAGCGACCATGTTCTACGACCCACGCGGCCAGGTGATCCGCACCCTCAATCCCGATGGCTCTGAGCAGCGCGTGATTTACGGCGTTCCGGGCGCTATCGCCGTCCCCAACCTGGCAAATCCCGAGGTCTTCGAGCCGACGCCCTGGGAAATCTACACCTACGACGAAAATGACAACGCCGGTCGCACCCACCCCAACGAGGGGATTGGCTATCAGCACCACTGGAACACGCCCACCAGCGCGGTGGTGGATGCCCTGGGGCAAACTGTTGTGAGCGTCGAGCGCAACCGGACCAGGCTACCAGATGGCTCCTGGTCGCCCATCGAAGAATACAAAACGGAATCAACCTACGACATTCGAGGCAACCTGCTCACCGTCAGGGACCCGCTGGGCCGTGTGGCTTTCCGCTACGTGTATGATCTGACACCGACAGGTGACGAGGAGGAAGAGAAGGAAGGCGCGCAGGTGGTGCGCATCGAGCAGTTGGATGCCGGCGTCCGGCGCACCGTCTCCGACGCTATGGGCAATGAAATTGAAAGGCGCGACAGCAAAGGCGCTCTTATCCTGCGGGCGTTTGACGAGCTGGATCGGCCCATTCGCCTCTGGACGCGAGACGGGGAAAACCAGGAAATCACGCTGCGAGAACGCCTGATCTACGGCGATAGTCCTGAGACCGGCCTGGCACCGGTTCAAGTTGAGGCCGCCAACCTGCGCGGCGAGCCCTACCAGCACTACGACGAAGCCGGGCGGCTGACCTTTGAAGCCTACGATTTCAAGGGCAATGTCCTGGAGAAAGCCCGGCAGGTCATCAGCGATGCGGCTATCCTGGCGGTGTTCAATCCACCCCCGGCGAACTGGACCGTGCCGGCCTTCCGGGTGGACTGGCAGCCCCCACTCGAAGCAACGCTGGAGAACTACGCCAATGGCTTGCTGGATGCGACGGTGTACCAGACCTCACTCACCTACGATGCGCTCAACCGGGTCAAAACCCTGCGCTATCCGCAGGACGTGGACGGCCAGCGCAAAGTCCTGCTCCCTGGCTACAACCACGCCGGGGCCTTAGAGCAGGTTGCACTCGACGGTGCGACCTACGTGCAGCGCATCGTCTACAACGCCAAGGGGCAGCGGACGCTCATCGCATACGGCAATGGGGTGATGACCCGTTATGCATACGATCCGCAGACCTTCCGCCTGGTACGCCTGCGAACTGAAGGCTACAACCACCAACCAGGCACGCTGACATACCAACCCACAGGCGCACTACTGCAGGATTTCGCCTACAAATACGATCTGACCGGCAACATCTTGACGATCAAAGACCGCACGCCAGAGAGCGGGATTCCCAACACCGCCCTCGGCCCGAATGCCCTTGACCGCGCCTTCATCTACGACCCGCTCTACCGGTTGCACTCGGCCACCGGGCGCGAGTGCGACACGCCACCACCGGCTGCACGCTGGGACGATGGCCCCAAATGTCACGACCACACCCTGACCCGTCCTTATGCGGAGAGGTACACCTACGATCGCGCCGGCAACCTGACCCGCTTGCGCCATACGTCGGGCCAGGGCAGCTTCACGCGAGGTTTCAATTTAGTAGCGGGCACGAACCGCCTGCAAACCGTGACCATCGGCGCAGACAGCCATTCCTATGCTTACGATGTCGACGGCAATCTCATCCGGGAGAACACCGAACGCCACTTCGAATGGGACCACAGCGACCGCATGCGGGTCTACCGGACGCAGCCGGCCGGGGCTGAGCCTTCCGTTCATGCCCATTACCTGTACGATGGGAGCGGCCAGCGCGTGATGAAGCTGGTGCGCCGGCAGGGTGGCCAATACGAGGTGCGGGTCTACATTGACGAGCTATTCGAACACTATCGCTGGGGGCAGAACGGTCCCAACGCCGGCCAGAACCAAAACAACCGCCTGCATATCATGGACAACCAGAAGCGCATTGCCCTCAAACGGGTCGGCAGGCAGCGCCCCGACGACAGGGGTCCGGAGGTGCAGTACCACCTGGGCGATCACCTGGGGAGCAGCAACCTGGTGGTGAGCGAAAACGGCACCTGGATCAACCGGGAGGAATACACACCCTATGGTGAGACCAGTTTCGGCGGCTTTGCCAGGAAGCGCTACCGGTTTACAGGAAAGGAGCGGGATGAGGAGAGTGGTTTGTCATACCATGGGGCACGGTATTATGCACCGTGGTTTGCATGTTGGCTTACCGCAGACCCAATTATCTGGTCCACTGATTCATTTCGGGCGAAAAAGACAACCTTCCACGAAAGTGTTTACAGATATGCTAACAACAGTCCGCTTGAATTTGTCGATGCCACCGGCTTGCAACCACAAACTTACGATCCTGGCAATATGACACCCCAGTTAAGAGGAACTATTGCTCATAAAGAGGTTCTCCCCACAATGGCGCGTCGCATAAACCTACTGCGTGTTATGAGTATGTTATCAGGCAAATTTCTATTCCCCTATACGGCGACGATTGAACAGGCAACTCGTGCGGGCGGATCTTCGAGAAAAGGTAGTTGGAGTCGCGGATGGATCGACTTGCTGATTCACGCTACGGGTGGCGGACTGCATGTGTATGACCTGAAACCTCTGGGCACGTCGCGGCAGTACAAAGGGCAGCTCGAAAACTACGTTCACAAAACCAGAACCACTCTTAGCGCAACTTTAGGAACCGTCCTTGAGAGGATACGCACACAGGACCCTGTAAACTTCGCAAAGATCATGAGTCCAATCCAGAGCAAAAGAGTGCCTGGAAGATGGTATGTTCCCTCATTACCGACAGATCCGGCGACGGGAAAAGCAATGCCTGGCTTCATCGAGTACGCCACAAGAGAAATCCCTCCTGCCAAGAAACCTGTGCCAGTGGTAATATTAGAGCCTGCTTTAGAGAAGAAACCCGCTCCAGAGAAGAGATTCGTTCCCATTGAAGCGCCAAATACCCCTAAAAGGCTCCCTTTTTTGGAAGTTATCCTAGCACTAATACTAACGTGGCTGCTGCGTGGTGCCCCCGTTAGCAGAGTCGGCACTTTTGGAAGTCCTGCAGGCCCGGTTGGTCCGTTGCAGACCCTGTAACCCTCTGAGTGAGCAAGGTGACGTTGGCCGATGGAGAAGAAGTCAGCACATACAGGGATGTCAAAGTCCAACGGCCCTCACTCTCAAAGACTAACAATCGGTGCCGCACAAATCGCTGGTGTGTCCGGCAAGGGAGAGTGATTCATGGAGTTGCATGGTCGAAACTTATCCGTTGAAATGCAGGGCGAAGACATCCGGCTCCTCCAGAGCGAACTACAGCAACTGGGCTATAACCTTCCGTCAAAGGAGACCGAAGAGGCGCTCTTCGGTGAAGCGACCTATGAGGCGGTGCGGGACTTTCAACGGACGCGCGGGTTACCCGTCACCGGGGTCGTTGATGAACATACGGCCAGGGTCATCAACGCGGCTGTGGATGCCCGGCCGCCGGAACAGTTCGTCATCAGCGGCCGGGTCACACATCAGGATGGCAACCCCCTCATCGGCCTGATCGTCCGGGCCTTTGACCGGGACTTGCGTGACGAACAGCCGCTGGGCGAGGAAGCCGTCACCAGTAAGCGTGGCGCCTATGAAATCACCTACACCGCCGGGCAGTTCAGCCGCGCCGAAAAGCGCCGCGCCGATCTCCTCGTGCGCGTCTATAGCCCTGAAGGCGCCCTGTTGGCCGAGTCCGGCATCAAGTTTAATGCCGGGAAGCAGGAGACCATCAATCTTGTCGTCACCCCGCAAGTGCAGCCGCTGTCCGAATATGAGCAACTCCTGGCGGACGTTACCCCTATTTTGCAGGATGTCCCCCTAGCCGAGTTGACCGGGGAGGACATCGCCTTTGTGGCTAACGAATCCGGGATAGACGAAGGGCGTATCCAGTTCCTGGTGAAATCGGCGCAGCTGGCCCGGGAAACCAATCTGCCCACCGAAGCCTTCTACGGCTGGGCCCGTCAGGACCTGTTACTGGACTTAGAAGCCCTGCTGGACCAAGATGAAACGGCGCTGCGCCAGGCATTAGAAACGGCCCTTGAAGCGAACGTCGTCTCCGCCGCGCTCGGTGAGTCGCTCGACGAGATCATGCGGCGGCTTGCAGAACTGACAATCGAGCACGCTTTCCCAGGCGAACCGGATGCCATCGTCTACGAAGTCACCGGCCAATTACTCAACCAGGAGGCGGATGCACCCCTGGCCGGCTACCTCGTGCACGCCTTCGACCTGGACGCCGGCGAAGAAGCCAAAGACCTGGGTTTCGATATCACGGACGCCCGTGGGCTGTTCAGCGTGGCCTACACGACCCCTCGGCAAGAGTCGGCGGACGAAGAAACCAATGCGCTTGAGCGCCGGCTGCGTTTGCATATCAGCGACCCGCAGGGTGAAGAGATTTATCAGGCCGAAATTCGCATCACGCCGGACCAGCCGGAGGTGGTGGTGGAAGTTCGGGTGCCGGTTCCGGAGGTGTCGGAGCGGCCGTCGCCCGCGCTGGAGGAACTGAACGAAACGCTGCGACTGGAATTACCCCCAGAGCTCTCCTCCTTCCTGGAAGAACACGAGATACACACCCTCGACGACATTCGCCGGGCCGGCGGCATCGGCCACCTCGAGGGGTTGCCAGTCGCAGCGGACCACCGAGGCGTGCGTGCCCTGGAGGCTCATGCCAACCTGAGCGTTCTTTCCTCGGAGGTAAATGTCAACCACACCCTCATCGGTAATGGCTTTGATAGCCTTGCCGCCATCGCCAAGACGCCCCAACCCCTGTTCGTCAGTGCCAATCAGGAACAACTCGACAGTC
Organism: Acidobacteriota bacterium; assembly: GCA_022616615.1. Classification (GTDB taxonomy): domain Bacteria; phylum Acidobacteriota; class Terriglobia; order Versatilivoradales; family Versatilivoraceae; genus VFZK01. Next base: position 6,107 of record JAKEER010000744.1, on the reverse strand, counting down.
TTCAGGTTACCCAGTTGCATGACACCGCCAATGCCCAAAAGAAATTCCTCGACAACGTGATCACGGCATACCGGGCCAATGCGGCCAATGGACTGGCACATTTAGAGCCGGAGATCGACCTGTCCCAGGCATCAATTGACAAGTGTGAATGTAAGGATTGTGAAGCGGCCGTCAGCCCCCTGGCCTACCTGGCAGACCTGCTTGACTACACCGTCAACTATTTGTGGTTGACACCGCCTAATGCCGCACCGGCACCCATCTCACTCGATTATCTGCAGCAGACCTTCCACCAGCACTTTGGCGATTTACCCACCGCGTGTGAGGAGATGGACAAAAAAGTCAGGCAGGTGCGTATCTGTATCGAGGTCTTGCGCCGGTACCTGGAGACAACCAATCAGCCGGCCATAGGCACAACACAGGCGACGGTGTTGAACCAGGCAGAAATGGATTATCGCCGCGAGACCTATCAGGCGCTTCTGACCAAGTTTGGAACCTCGTATGAAGAGATTCGGCTGGCCAGAACCGCAGGAGAGGGGCAACGCCAGGCCCTGGCAGCTCGCCTGGGCATCGAACCTGAGCACCTCGACAAACTTTTCCTTGAGCCATCGCAACTTAGCGAGCAAGACTTAGAGGTGCGCTTTGGCCTGGTGGATACGCAGATAGACCGGGACCCACTCTCTGACGGCGCCAAACTGGGTGATCAGGCGGGCCAACAAGCCCAGCTTAAGCGCTGGAATCTGGATGGCGTTGAATGGAACAGAAATACGGATGTAGAGGGGTTGCTCTACGTCCGTCTGAACAACCCAGGGGCTAACGCCTTCCGCGTCGAGCTATACCGAGACCCGGGGAGAACGCAGTTAGTGGCTTCCGGCCAACGGTCAAGCGCATTGGGGACGGTTGTGCTGCGACCGGAGAACGTCAGCGGGCTTTCTGGGCAAGTTGAACTTGCATACGTGAACGACAGCAACACCATCACGCTGTCCGCCGTCCCGAGTCTGCTCGCCTGGCGACTCCATCATCTGCGGACATTGTGGCAAGAACAAGATTGGCCAAGCGACCGCTACATGACGGTTCCCAGGGGAAGCATATCGGCGGAAGACCTGCTGCCCATCGTTGACCCCGACATTATTGGCCCCAATGATTTTCGCAGCCCGTTCCCAAAGGTTGCTGGTGCCGATCCGGATAGGGCGTTCGACATCTGGCTCAGGCGTCGGCAATGGGTGGATGCGCAAATAAGAACGCTGTTGGACACGACTAAGAATAAAACTGATGATCAAGGCAATGTGGTGACAGATGAGAACGGAAACCCGGTCCAGGTTCCCGACCTGGCAGCGATGTTTGGTTACATGTACCAGCCCCTTGAGTACCCCCTCAACTCTGGAAACCACCACCCGGCCGCCTGGTCAGCTACAACGCAACCCGGAGATTTCGACTCGCTTTACAAAAAACTGTCGCAAGGATCAGATGTTGAAGAAACCGAAAAGAGGGTTCAGGTAGACTTGAATCTGTCTGTAGAAAGCTTCAGCCGTCTTATAGAGATCTGGCAAAAGGATGAACGCGCGCAGAAAGACAACACCAACGAAGCTGTAAAAGATGAAGAGTGGCGCGATGTTTATTCCATCCTGGGGCAAGCGCGAAAGATAAGCCTGTTGCCTACCTGGAGACAGGAGGAAGCTGCCGCCGGTGTTCGGTTGGGACCCGGGCAGTTTTGGCTCTCGCTGCGCAATTCGCAGGAAGGAGAATGGCCACCGCGGCCGTTACCACCGAACGTCCCGATGATCGACCCGGGTGAGCTTACTCTGAAGGATCTTCCGGAGCCGATGGTTGGCGAGCGAGCGATTGCCCTCTGGCAGGCACGCCAGGCACGGCTCGATCAGATTCCCGGTGAGCTAGAGACTATGCGAGCGGCAGCGGAAGCGCAAAACGACGATGGCTTCGATGCCATCCTAAAGCATGCCTTTGGCGATCCCCTGCCCCACAATTTGGACGATTTGCAAAATGAGCTGAACACAGACACCGCCACAGCCAAAGCTAAGATCGAAGAAGATCTCCATCTCACAGAGGATCAGTTCACGCGCCTGATGGCCGTCAGAGCCAAATACAAGACGGCCAGCTCGAAGCCCACCGGGCAGGAATGGGCCGAGGTCTACACCATCCTCACCAGGCCACGAAAGATTATCCACGAATACCCCGGTTGGGCTGCCGAGGAAGCAAACCTGCAACTAACTTATTGGCAGGCGCTTAAGGCCAGGCTCCCTCGCTGGCGGGCATCCGTGGAAGCCCGGCAGGCATGGCGAGAGGCACTGTGCATCCGCAGCCGCCCACCCCTTATCGATCCCGACCTGCTCACCGGCGTCAACTTTCCGTACACCACAGCCGGCCGGCAAGCTCACCAGATCTGGCAGGCGCGCAAAACCTGGGTGGCAAACCGTATATCACAACTCCAGACGGTTATCGCTGCTCATCAAGCAGACTTGCTTGACGGTCTGGACGCCATCCTGGTTGAGAGACTTTTCGACACCCATACTATCGCTGTCACCAAAGGAGCGATCCAGTCTGAGCATCAGACCAACGACCTTGACCATGCCCTGAAACTGGCGCTGGGTGATTCCCTACCCGACCTCGACGATCTTCATACGAGGCTGACGAACAACCAGGAACCGGAAACAACACGCCAGATTATCACCGAGTCGCTCTATCTCCCGGTCAGCGCCTTTTCACAGTTGATGACCGTTAAGAACAGAGCGGAATCGAACCAGCCAGTCACCGCGCAGGAATGGAATGCAGTTTACCAGATCCTGGCTCGGGCAAAACTGGTTGCTAACGTAATCTCCCTGGTCGAGGCCCGCGAACGCGGCGAGGAAATCGCCTCGCCTCTGAGGCAACTGGGGCTCACGCCAGCTGCCTTTTCCAACCTGGTGCGCATGCGCAGGCTGGTTGCCCAGGCCCAACCAGGCAATGATCCCTTGTTGGAATCGGAGTGGGATGAGGTTCTTTCAATCCTGGTGCAGGTACAGAAACGCCGCCAATTCGCCTTATGGCGCGATGAGGAGCAAACGAACAATCTGATCCATGGCCCCGATTACTTCCAGTTGCCTGAACCGGGACCAGTCCAGTTCCCGTCACAGGAACGCCCTGCTTTGCCGGCGTGGCGAGCGAGCCGGCTGGATTACATGGACTGGGCAGACAAGCTGCAGTCCCGCATCGATCAGCAACAGACGACCGTGGGCGCATTTTACGAGACCGTCAGCGTTGTCGAGGAAGAGACCTTGCCCATGCTACGCGATGCCCTGATCCTGGCGTCGGATGCAGTTGGTGACAGTCTTGATAGCAAAGCCAAGTGGGTGACGGATCATCTCCTGATTGACGCCAGGATTGATGGGTGTCAACAAACCACCCGGGTCAGCCAGGCTATCGAGACTATCCAGACCCTGCTGTGGTCTGTGCAAACCGGCCAACTTTACGATACCTACCCGACCTTGACCTTATTCGACACGGAATTCGAGGAGCGATGGCGGTGGATTGGTTCGTACACTACCTGGCGTGCGGCGATGTTCGTTTTCCTCTATCCAGAAAACATCCTGCTTCCCAGTCTGCGCAAGTGGCAAACGCCGGCCTTTCGCCAACTCGTCAACAACACGCGCTCAAACCGGCGACTGGCACCGGAGCAGGCCTGCCAGGAAGCTAGAAAGTACTCGGACTACCTGCGGGATGTCGCCAACTTGAAGCTGGCAGCTTCGTGCCACGCCGTCACCCGCATACACGAAGGTGATTGCCGTGGTCGAGAAGAAATCGAAAAGCGAACTTTGTTCTACACCTTTGCCTTGGGCGGTGAAACTCAAACTGCCTACTGGTCGGCCTATGATGCCGAGGAAGGTGCATCGGGCTATGCCCAGACATTTTGGCAAGCAATCCCAACCCTCAAAAACGCGATCAATATTGTCGGCGCCCAGCCCTATGAAATCTCTGCCCGTGAACGCTATATATTTCTCTTTGTGCGCGTGCAGGAAGGCGGTGCGCAAAAGCTCCAGTTCGTGAAGTACGATCTCGAGAATCAGCGCTGGGTTGGAGAGCTGACACCACTCGATCTTCCCAATGAAGCGACTAGCTTTACGGCTGTGGTTAAACAAAGCAGCCGGACCACAGAACCGCCGCACCTTGCGATCCGCCTGGAAAACGGCGCTATTTACGAACGAAGACTCAACCGTGAGGGTAGTGAGTGGGAAGAGCTTTACACTACGGACGGGAACTTGGGATCTGAAGATGAATGGATACCGCTGGTCCACCGCTTCCGAGGACGCGTCTTCTCCGAACTTTGCGCTATGGTCGAGATTGGGCCGGAAGAGTTCTGTTTGATCGCCCGCACACGGGACCGCTCCATTCAATATCGCCTTTTCGGACCGCGCGATGACGGTAGCTGGCGAGTGATTGGCTACAGCGATTTCAGAGGCGCGTTCTCCTGGCCCGGAACCTCAGATATCTTCGTGCTCCAGGGAGAGGGCTTTTTTACTTGGTACAGAGGCGTGAAGCATGCTCAAACTGCACTAAAATCCATCACAATTTACCACCCTTCGGGATGGCAGTGGACAAGGTATCGCATAATCCATAGTCTGAACCAATGGTTGGAAGAAGTTGTGGGGCTCAGTCTACGACGCACTGTGTACACTGATACACAATCTGGAAGTAAGCTAACCTATCTCGGGCTTCTCATATCATCGATAAAGGAGACTGTGGATCATGCCTTAACGGCCCTGTCTGCCGAAATCGAGCGTAATGATGACTGGCGCTTCGCAGACGCAATGTTCAGAAAATTCACCAAGGGCAAAAGGTCGATTATTGATGTTCTCCGGGAGGGCACAAAGGAAACTGAGACAATGTTTGCTGTACGGGGCAATGATTCAATGTCGTCTCCTAAATTCATTCGGACAAACTATGTGGCGAACATTGCCCCTACATCTGGCGCGGAGGACATGCCCGCCCCTATCCGTAAGCTTATCGCCTTTTCGCGAACGGGGAGTTTAGGCGGTGTTTATCGCCTTGCCTTCATGCGGGATGGCGGTGTGCTAAAAGAGACGCCGTCTACGCCATTGGCACCCCGGGTATCGAACCCCCTTGACATCGTAGAAAGACTGCCGCAAAAGAATCTTCAACAGCGCCATGAGCTGATCGAGCAAGTCATGAAACGCAATAGCGATGGGCCACGGTCCAACCTGACCTATCTTGAGGAAGCGTACTACTTCGTGCCCATGCACCTCGCCCTGCAGCTTCAACGGCAGGGCCACTACATTGCTGCGTTGGACTGGTTCTGCACCGTTTACGACCATACGGTACCGGAGGAAGACCGAAAAATCTACTACGGGCTGAAACGGGAAGAAGACCTTTCAGCCAGCTACGAGCGCGTTCCAGACTGGCTACTGGATCCAATCAACCCTCATCTCATCGCTGCGACACGGGCCAATACCTACACCCGCTTTACCTTGCTTTCTATCGTCCGTTGCCTGCTGGCCTACGCAGATGCGGAGTTCACACGCGATACGGCCGAGTCGATCGCCCGGGCGCGCGTACTCTACATGACAGCCCTCGAATTGTTGGAGACAAAGGAACTTAGAGCGCAGAGGGGAACCTGTGACCAAGCCATCGCCAGGCTCGCGATTCACGTAAAGCACGAGCTTGGAATGCCGGACGAGTGGCTGCCGCCATGGTCTGACATTCTGCAACTTCTCCCTCAGATCAACGATCCCCACGCTTTGGAAGCCCTGGATGCCGACGTGCGCACCGTATTGGGCGCTAATGGAAGCTGGCAGGCTCGTCTCACGCAGGTACGCGCTCTTGTGAATGAAACGCTGGCCAAGCAGCCACCTCCGCCTGTCTTGGGGCAGGCTATCAGTGAACATCAAACCATTCTCGACAAAGCCCACGCTATCCTGCTCAGCACTCAAACGATGCATAACGCCACGCAGAACCTGGGAACCGACGTCAAATACCATTTTGATAACGCTTTCGCTGATTTGTCGCAGGCCACCTACGTCGCTGGGCCTTCATACAGCTTCTGCATTGCGCCCAATCCGGTGCTACAGGCGCTGAGGCTGCGGGCTGAACTCAACCTT
>JAKEER010000743.1 GCA_022616615.1 Acidobacteriota bacterium | reverse complement strand
TCAAGTTTGTTTTTGTCATTCCCGCTTTCCCGCTGATGCACCCCTCGACGTATGAGGTCGCTCGCTACGCTTAGACCTGGCTCCACCAAGTCGATAGGGCACTCTAAAGCAATCGCCAGACCTGCGGCTGGCAGGACGGGGGAGTCTTGGGGAAGGTCCGCACACGCCCAGACTTTTCACGCCGGTTCACGACTTGCCGCCAACAATGGGCCAGGGTTGTCATTCAACATGACCGCAATAGGCTCTCTCAAGTCAACAAAGCCAGCGGATTTTCGCGGCCCATCCGGCGGATCTCGGATGGGCTGAATCCCAGACGACCAAGCTGTTCAACCATCTCGCGCATCCCCTCAAGGGGAGACACATTGTCTGGTTGTCCGAGATCGGTGACAAGTACCGATGCGTCAACGCCGACCGCTCGGATCGCCGCGGCCATGCTGTCCCAATCCGCTCCCCGACCGATGGCCAGATAGCACCTTTCGAAGAACACGCCAGTGGCGCAAAGTTCTCGCTGGGCCCCGGGCGTCAGTGCCGTGAGCCGATAGTCCGGATGGGTGATGAGGATTTTTCCCACTCCCGCCTCGCGGGCTCCACGAACGAGGGCGTTAATTTCGTGGGGCGACAGGTGGCCCGTGCCAAGGATTGCGGCCGAGTCACGAACCAGGACGAGGATCTCACAAACGGCTGGAATCAATCGGCGCTGCTCATCCAGGATTGAGATGCCAATTCCCGGTAAACGCTGCATCCTTAGATGATGTGCCGCAGACAACGTTGGCATCCAAATCTGGCGCGCGCCGGTCTTCAGTGCGGCCTCAACTGCCGCCGGATTAAGGCCTCCCACCTCCTGGTTGAGCACCAAGCCGCCGAATGCCTTCACTCCAGGAACTGCGAGCTCGGTCAGGGCAGCGAGACCCGCCGTCGCGGTGACATGCGACTTGAACAACAAGCCACCCATGCCTGCGTCGCAAGCACTGGCGGCCAGTTCGAAGTAGTTAGCCTTGCGAGGGCGGACGTCCGGACCCGCGTGAAGGTGCAAGTCGAACAGACCCTCAATGCTTACGTGTGAGACTTTCATACAGCTGCCCCAGGTCGGTATTCTCAACCGGTCTTTGGTGGGCGTAGACGAACTCCTTGGCGCGTCTCAGCAGGATCTCTCGGGTAGGGCCGTCCGCTTCCAGCCCCAGTTCAGAGAGCTTGCGGTCAAGCATCGCCGGGTCACTCCACTTCGACAGGACGAACTGCGGACTGTTTCCGACCACGGCCGGGTCGATCGGCATTCCCGCTGGTCCTAGGCCACTCGCCTGCCACTTCCTTAGGTCTCCCCATTGCTCATAGGCGAAGGCGCCAAGACCCACGAGCGGCTTGTTGTAGGCCAGCGCCAAACCACTGCGGTCCGCCACCAGTCTGCTCAACTCCGACAGAGACTCGAGACGCACACCGGTATCGACTCCGTAGAGGACTTGCAAAGACGCTGCCACCTCTTCTAACGCAGGATTACCCGCCCGATAACCGACGCCGTTGACGGACACATGAAGTACCGATGCCCCGGCGAGGTACCCGGAAATTGCCGTGGCGGTGCCCAGCCCGAAATCGTTGTGACAATGGGCTTCCACTGGCACCCGACACCACTGGCGTGCCTTGCCGATCAGATAGCCAAACGCCTGGGGATGTGTGAAGCCGAGCGTGTCAACCACTGTGACGGCGTCAACGCCCCACTGCGTAGTGGCCTCCCGAACGATCGCTTCGAGAAATTCCAAGTCAGAGCGAGGAGCATCTGCGAGGAAAAGGTTCACGTAGAGTCCTCGATCTTTGGCAAGCCCGACCGTGCTACGGGCAGATTCGAGCAACCCGGCGCGTGTTTTTCCAAGGATCGTCTCGATGAAGAGATCACTCGTGCGGATGCCCACCGTAATGCGACGCACTCCGCAACCGATTGCGCGCTCCAGCTTATCAGGATCGATCAGCTTGCCCGCAGCGTACACCTTGTGCTCAAAGCCAGCCTTCAGGATTGCTTCGAGCGCGTTGTATGAGTTTGGTGTGATGAGGCCGACCTCAATCCTTTGGACCCCTGCCGCATTGAGGGCACGCGCTATCTGCACTTTGTCTTCCACCTGCAGGATCGCGCCAGCGCACTCGTCGGCCTCGCGCAGAGTGACATCGTAGAACTCGACCGACGGCGGAGGTTCAAACGGGTCCCAGACCTCAGGGCTAAAATTCAGCGGGCTAACCCACCAACGGTCAGTCTTCCACGGTTCCATCGTTTAACCTCCAGAATGAACCAACGCCGGCTGGCGCCATCGCGTGAGGAGCAGTGGGGCGGTTGCCAGCACGGGCATGATGCCCAGCAGAATGAATGGCGCCGTGAAACCCGCGCGGCCCGAAACAACTCCCACCAGCCAGACAAACAGAGCGCCGGCCAGCGCGCCGACACAGCCGGAGATCCCCGTGAGCATCGCCACTTTGTGGGGCGAGATCTCTTGCGTAAACGTAAAAAAGTTAGCGCCCCAGGCGCCGCGCCCAATGTTGACCAGGCAAAGAACAGCCGCGGCAGTAGTCGGACTGGGCAGCCATGGAATCGCCGCGGCAGCTGTCATAAGCGCGGTCCCGGCGACAAGGACAATTTGGCGCGCCGTTTGGATCTCATAGCCGCGCTTTACCAGAGGAAGAACGGCCGCACCGCCACCGAGGTATCCGATGTCCAATCCGACATACACCAACAGTAAAAAAGCAGAGAGTTGCGCGTCGTAATGAAGACCGTAGGTCTGGACCAGGTAAAGCGCGACCCACGTCGTGTAAAAGTGCAGGCAGGCGTTGGCAAAGGCCGAGGCCACCAGGATGCCATAGAAATGGCGTGTTCGCAGGATGAGGCTCCATGAAACGTCATCATGCTTTGCAACTGCTTCCCTGCCCAACGTTCTCGGCGCCGTCTCAAGCGACCTGCGCCGAGTCCAGAGGAGCCATGCGGCCATCCACAGAAAACCCAGGCTTCCGACCACACCAAATCCAACCCGCCAGCCTAGCGTGCGAAACAACCATACCATTCCGACTGGCGCGATGATCGCCCCAACGCTGGATCCGCTGGTAAAGATGCCGTTGGCGAAGGCTCTGTCTTTCGGAACTGTGATGGCCGTCACGACACGCGCCGCGGCGGGCCAGTTAGCGGCCTCAAATGCTCCGAGCAGCAGCCGGCAGGCGACGAACTGCCAGAAGGTTTGCGCGAGCCCGGTTAGCGCCACCGCTACCGACCAGCACCCGACGGCCAAGGCGTAGCCCCACCGCATGCTGACGCGGTCCAGCAGCCAGCCGGCAGCCAGCTGCATCAGGGCATAGGAATAGAAAAAAGCCGACAATAGGGCGCCAATCTGTGCGTTGTCCAGCGCAAATTCTTTTTGGATGAGCGGCGCCGCGATGCTCAGCGTCTGACGGTCCAGATAGTTGAGAACGGTTGCGAGGAAGAGAAAAGCGCAGATCCAAAACGCCCGACCCGTCACGACGCACCAGCCAGCTGCCGCAAACGACAGGATTCGTGCGAGAGCACTTCGGGATTCACAACGTACTCTGGCGGCCGACCGTCGAGCAGGCACAGGACAGCCTCTTCGATTGCCTTGACAACCCGGCTCATCGACTCTTGTGTCCGTCCCAGCGTGTGCGGAGTCACTACGACGTTCGGCAACTGGAGAAGCGGATTTCCAGGTTGCACCGGGTCGATTTCGACGACATCGAGACCTGCGCCCGCCAGACGCCCCTCCTGGAGCGCGGACAGTAACGCTGCCTCATCGAGAACTGGCCCTCGGGCGGTGTTGACCATAATTGCGCTCGGCCGGACCTTTTCCAGTTCTGCAGCCCCGATGAGATGGTGCGTCTCCGAAGTGAGATTGCAGTGAATCGAAACAAAATCCGACTGCCGCAGCAGAGTGTCCAGATCCGAAACCTCACCGTCACCAACGCCGTGAGCATAGGGATCATAGAACAGCACACGCATCTCGAACCCGCGTGCCATCTGCGCTACCAGGCGCCCGATTCGGCCGAATCCGATGATTCCGAGTGTCTTGCGCCAGAGTTCGCAACCGCGGACATCAGAACGCAATTCCGAGCCAGTACGCGCAGCCTCGGTCATCTCGCGCAGTCGCTTGGCTACCGCAAGCATTAGCGTGAAGGCAGATTCGGCAATGGCCGGAGCTATTACCGGAGTGTTCGCCACCACGATCCCCTCGACCGTGGCAGCGCCGACTGCGATATTGTCGAATCCCATTCCCCACTTCACGATTCCCTTTAAGCTGCGAGCGGCGCGGAGGACTTCGCTCGAAAATTGCGCTCGCCGGACAATCGCAACTTGGGCGCCTACGAGGACCGCTGCTAGCTCCTGACCGCCGTGCGAGGAAGTTCGTTCCACCCGACCTAAACTCGAAAAATGCCGGACTTCAAAGTCAGGCGCGTAATAGTCGCCATCCGTGAGAACGATTCTGGGTCGTGTCATCCCCTGATCTGCCATTTTGAAGTTGCCTTCTGCGCGGTGTCGAAAGCCAGTCCGCATCCCGATGCATTCCCATCGGCTGGTCCTAACCTGTCCACGTAACCACTAGCCAAGGGGTTTCGCTCATGATATCCCATGGCAGTGACCTTGAAAGACCTCGGGGAAACGAAAACAAACTTTGGCTTGTAACGCACATAACCGGCTAATTTCCTGGTCTAATCCGTAAAACGACGACTTGATCCATCGTTGCTGTATCCACGATAGATCTCCTTTCACGCAAGGTGCTGGTGTGCGCAGTAGCCAGCCAGATTTGCCTGCCCGCCGATCAGCTGGAAAATGCCTTTCGAAGTTTTCTGAGAACACCACCACGCCTTCGTCATTACGGACTGAGATGCCGTCAACGAGCGCCGTCACTTCCGGGCCTTTCCCATGTGTCATGAACAGGTCTATGCGATCCACTGAGGAAACATCTGAACGAAAACTCCACTCGCTCCCTCCGGTACCGTTCACCCACGCCTTAATCTTTCTCTTCGAGGTATCCACCTCAATCTTGAGGCGATTCTCCTCATTCACCAGGAAGGGGGCAATGTCTCGATAGGTCCCGGAGTCATCGTAATGCTGGCACCAGCCGTCCTTCTTGCCGTTGAAGCGGATATAAGCCGATGCTTCGTCACCACTCCGAATGGCGACGGCCAAGCCGCGCCTTACACTGGACGGCTTGACAGTCAGTTCGACCGTGATGCGGTTTCCTGAAAGCGCCTGAAATTCATGTTGGGTCGAAGTGTTGCCTGGGTCCGCGTATCCGACCATTCGAAACACTGCCGCTCGTGCTGACCCTCCAAGGCCAGGAAGAACCACACGAGGAGGCGAGGGAGCGTCTTTTCCTTTCTTCAAGCTCGCTCTCCATCCGCCTATTCCATTGAGTTCTCCCAGATCCGAGGCACGGGCGGCAAACCAAACCGGGCACCAAACCAAACCCACTGCCAACATCAACGACACCGCCACTCGCCTGCTCCACTTGGCGCCTTCTTTGTGGCCGCGACGGGAGACGTTCTGGTCATGGCTTCCAGGCATGCTGCGAAGCGCGGTACCGGCCATCCCGATCTTCATCGTTTTCATCTTTTCGTTGCTCATTTCTTCTGGAACTGTGCGAAGTGCGCAGAGGGAATCCCAGGATCTGATACGACCTATCACTCTAGGGGCTTGCCCTTACGGTGTGCCCACGTGAAGTAACATAAAGCTCCCATGGGGAACCGAGTATTCATACTCCGACCTCCCACGAGTGCTCGCAACCTTCCGAATCTCTCCAGTCTTTGGATCGAACAGTTCAACTGGCAAGTCGTTCCCAGCAGCAGCCGAAAGATCCAGCCGAAGTCGTCCGTTTTCTCCGCTTACCAGATACTCACTCCTTTCTGCCGCCAGACAGAAGCTGTTCTGGGCATCGCCACTCACCAAATGGTTTGCAGGTCTCATGCGCCAGTACCCGAGTTTGCCGGAATTCAGCCAATCGCGCATCTTGCCCAGCCAGGGGGCAGCTACCTGACCCTGGGCGACTTGTTCCGCGGACTTGGGTGGGCTGGCCGGAGTTCCTTGTGCATCCCAATATTTGTCCAAACCCGCCCACATGTATTTGCCAAGCAGCCGACCGGGACTGTGACCGTAGGCTCCGTAGCCGCCGCCCAGCACTAACGCCCAGTGCGCCCTCAGAACAGTGTCCGCTGTGTTGGGTGTTCCCTCGCGGTCCTCGTAGCCGTATTCGTCGTTGCTAAAGCCCAACCCGTGCCAGATTCGCAACTGAGTGATGTTCGCGTTAATGCCAGCAAGGCCGTGTTCGCGGATATGAGTCTGCAAAACTCCGTGAGACGGCCAATGCTGGCCACCGAATAGCCAACTTTCATTCCAGTGCACGCTCAACGGGTGCTGATAAGGATCCAGCTTTCGGATTTGTGCACCGATGCGGGTGATGTCCTCGGGTGTCAGGGCTGCCTCAGGATACTCGTTGCCGATGCACCACCAGATATTGGAAAACGCCGCATAGCGTCCCACAAAATAGCGAAGTCCTTTGTCGGCGATCAGGCTTCCCCGCCCGCCCGCAACGGTCACCCCTCGAAGCCAGTCTCCCTGGACCTGTTGATTGAGTGGGTTGTTGCGAGCGAGGATGAGTTCGGCTTGAATCCCCGCCTGCTGCAGCTTCCGGATGATCGTGTCCAGTTTTTTCCAATGCTCCAGGTTGATCAGACGACTGTCCACCTGGCTGAGGTCCGTGTACCAATGGTACCCATTCTCTTTTTGTTGGCTCAGCTGCCGCCGGCCTCCAAACGCATTGTCGGCCAGTCGCGCCGTCATGTAAGAGAGCCGGACCTTGTTGAAGTACTTCTTGACAGAATCGACCACTAAATCCAGAGGGGCGCCAGTCGCGCAGTCAGTGCCCACCCACTCATAGGCAGTTGTCCCAACCGGAAAGAAGCGAGTGCCGTTGGAGTACCTCCAATGAAACGTGTCGGTCCTTTCGAGGAAGCCAGGACTAGAAGAGAGGATGCTTCGGATTGTTTCCGAAACTCCCGCGCTGCCGGTGAGACCATTCAGCGAAGGATCCTGCTGGCTTGTCGTGCGATAGGTCCAATCCCCAAGCAGGGTGGGCGCAAATCTGACCGAGAAGCGGTCGTGGCCGACGGCGTCTTTCCCATCCCAAAAAGCCGGCAGCACCACATGGATCTCGGGATTCGGCACGTAGGAGAACGTGACATTCATGTCCACTTCCAGGAAACCGTTCTTCCAGGAAGAATTTGAAACAAAGGATCGCTCGACTACCTTGTACTGCTCGACCGCCGGGGCGTTAGCCATGCTCACCTTGCCCACGACCGATAGTGCAGACAAGCCAAGAGCCCAGGCCAAAATCAAGACTACAGCTACGTTCTTTTTCATTCGAATCTTGGGTCCTCGAGCCAGCGTCAGAACATAAATTTGAGAGCGAACTGGATAACCCGCGGCGGGCCGGCAGTCCCTGTGATGAGGCCAAAGTCAGACCTGCCAAATGCAGTGATCGGATTGCCGAATTGAACCCGGTTGAACAAGTTGTAGGACTCGGCCCTGAACTGCACCGATGCACGCTCCGTGATGCTCGTATTCTTAATCAAGGCTAAATCGAAGTTGGCAATCCCCGGTCTCCGGAAAGCGTCGCTTAAACGAGGAGCGTTCCCCAGCCTGAATTCTCCCGGATGAGCAAAAGCGGCTGGATTCAGGTAGCGCACGCCAATGCCACTGGGAGCGGGCTCGTAGCGCTGTCCTTCGGGAAGAACCCCATCAGCGCTGACGATGTTCGCGCGCTGACCGGCAAACGACCCTGCCAGGTTGGAAGAGACACTGATAGCCAGTGGCCTCCCGGTCTCAGCTACCCAGAAACCGCTCAGCTGCCAGCCCCGAACAAGCCGCTCAACAACCCGGGAGCTGGTCCGACCATCTCGCCCAAGCGGCAAATCGTAGACGAAATTCGTTACCAGCCGATGACGGGTGTCGAAGCCCGAAACTGAGCGTTCCGAGGTAAGATCAAAATCGTTTTGGACGGTACCGTTAGTGTCGGGGAAAGATATGTCATCGATGGCTTTGGCAAAGGCGTAGGCTCCGGTGACACCGAGCCCACCGGCAAAGCGCAACTCGACACGCGTTTGCAGAGCGTGGTAGTTGGAATCTACTCCATGGTCTAAAAGACTCACGTTCAAGAAATGAGGGAAGGGCCGCCGCTGTTGCTGGGTCAGGCCACCAAACTGCGAAGGAGGACCGAGCAACTCAGGCCGCAGCTGGTTGATGTTTCTCGCCACCCGCAAATTGGTTCCCTTGCTGCCCACATAGCTTGCTTCCACCATCAGATCTTTCGCCAGCTCCCGTTGAATTCCCAAGTTCCAATGTTGCATATAGCCGGGCCTTAGATTGGGGTTTACGGCAGAAACATTGATGTTACTCACCTGCGTAACATCAGGAATTGTCAAAGACGGAAACGTATCCGTGAAGGTGAAGCCGGGAACGATATTGTCCGGAGAGTTGAAGGATCGGCTTATCGTGATGCCAGTATTTCGTTGTTCAAAGGGAGCCGACCAGGGCATGGTGAAGATCCCATAACCACTACGTAACACCGTTTTGGGTGTAAACGTCCAAGCGAGACCGACCCGCGGCTCCACACCATAGTAGGAGGAGAAGAAAGTTGGATCGGATTCATTGGCCGACAGGATGGTGCCCGGCAACCCTGCCACCGGATGGCGGATCGTAGAGTCAAAATTGGTCTGACGATTGAAGACTTCGCGATCTGGTCCCTGAATCTGCAGTCTCAACCCCAAGTTCAAGGTAAAAACTGAGGAAACCTTCAAATCATCCTGGAGAAAATAAGCCGTATTCCACCAGCGCTGTCCGAATGTGCCGATACTGTCGCCGATCGAAGCATCTCCCAATCCGAGGAGCAAGCCGGCCAAACCATCGCCGGTATTGGCTGTGCCTGGAAGATTGGTGTAAAGACTGCTGAACAAAAAAGAGCTGCTTGGGAAGCTTTTGTTGCTGCTGTTTCTCTGTACTCGAGCTAGGCCGAACCCGCCTTTGAGGCGATGTTTGCCTCGAACCCACGACAGGGAATCCGCAATTTGAAAACTGTTGCTCACGTCGCGATTGAATCCGCTCAATCCCAAGCTCTCAAATCCGGAGACGTTGATTCTCGGAAAGATCTCCGGACCGGCCCCTTTTATTCCGATTTGGTTGGCCCAGTTGGCCCCGAAGAACTCCGGCCAAGGGCCGTCGCTGAGGAAGTAGCGGGTGAACCCGAAGCGAAAATCGTGAACCAGAGTCGACGAAATGAAATGAGTGTCCCCGACGGCAACTGATCGCACTCGGTAATCAGAAAGAGGCTCTGTGTTAGCAGGATTATCTAATGGAAAGACCGAAGCGAGGTAGCGATCCACTTCGGCATGAGAGTAGCGAACAAAGAGGCGATTCTTCTCCGTGATCTGTTTGTCGACCTTGAAGTGGTACTGCTTTCCAGGCGTCGCCTGGGCTCCGTTGACCGCCAGGTTATTCCTGTCACCTGAGAGATTTGGTTTAGGGTAGAATGCGAGCAGATTCTTTGCGACCGGACTGATTCGAGAGGCTTGGATGATATTGCCAGGAAATGGGTCCCTAATGACTCTACCCGTAGCTGGGTCAGTCCGAGTTGTCAGCGGATCATAAATTCTAATCGGATTGCCTCGACTGTCGACGAGACTAGAAAAGTCTCCTCCAGCCTGAGCGCCTGTCGGTACCGTGGTTACTCTCGCGATCTGCCGTTGGTCCTCGAACCCTTCCAGAGAAAAGAAAAAGAATAGACTATTTCTCAGGATCGGCCCGCCAATCGTCCCGTTATAAACGTTCTGTTTCTGCTCACCCTTAGTAAGTTCATTGAAGGCTCGAGCATTAAGGTTGTCGTTCCGGTGGGCCCAGGACGCGGTACCATGGAATTTATTCGTGCCCGACCGGACTGTCGCCTGAAGCGCCCCACCTCCCAGGTTTCCGAACTCGGCCGAAAGGTTGTGGGTTTCGATCTTCACTTCTTCCACAGAGTCCAGCATGGGCATCACGGCAGCGCCGTTGCCCCCAGAGGTTCGATGAACGACCGACACGCCATCAAGCAACACCTCGGAGCTTTGCTGGCGAGCCCCGTTGATGTTGTACTTGTTGCCAACGGTAGTCCCAACTAAAATTGCGCGGTCGGCGTCAAGCGGCACTTGATTACTGCTGACCACACCCGGTGCGAGCAGTTGCAGCGAGTAAGCGCTGTTGCGTGTAACGGGCAGCCGCTCCAGTTTTTCCCGAGTGAAAATGGTAGAGATCGTCGCCTCCTCCTGCTGAAGCAGCGGCGCGTCTGCACTAACCGTTATGGTCTCTGAAACTTCCCCTATGGGCAGAGTGAGGTCCAGCGTGACACGCTGGTTGATGTTGAGCTTCACGCCTTCCTGCCGGAAAGACTTGAAACCGGAAAGAGAAGCGGCCACGGCGTAACGGCCGGGAGGCAGGTTCAGCAGAACGTAGAGACCCAAATCGTTGCTGGCTGTTCGAGTCTCCTGGTTAGTGTCTAGATTAATCGCTTTAAGTTCAACTCCCGCCAGCACGCCTCCGGAGGGATCAACCACCCTCCCCGAAATTGAGCTGAAAACTTCCTGTGCTTGGGGACAAAGGACAGCCATAGAAAAAACAACCAATGCGACGAGAGCCAATGTGAAAGCGTTTCTTGGAGACATGGAATCCCTCCGTTTCAAATTACAGCATTACAGGGCTTAACGACGAGTTGGACTACCATAATCCCGACAGCGCACCGGTGGAAATATCACTTTATCCCCTTGAGCCTCTTGTCCGGCTGTTTGCGGGACAAATCTGCCTTTATGGATCTAAGAGAGACAGAGCCGGTTCCCCAAGCGATGTAGGCTCCTGGTTGTGAGGGATGTGTGCCGACATTGGGATTCTGAAACTTGCCACCCGACTTCGCACTTCCTTCGGCATCAAGCGGGAGGAGATACGACATCCCGTCTGCGGGGTCGATGACTAGTACGTACGGAGTCCGGTTCTTGCCCGCAAAGGAAACGAACTTAAATCCGAGCTGGTCGACCGCGATCGTGGGTCCGACATTATCAGGATCATCGACACCCTCCACTTCAGCCTTGGCGTACGCTTGTGCAGGTCGCTGGTATTTCCCCCCAATGATAAGGTACCCAATACCCCTACCCGCTCGCACGGTGTTCACGAGATGAACCGAGTCATCTCGGCGGTCCACGGCACACCAGCTGAAGTCGCTGGAAGCACCGTGTCCTCTCGATTTGCCTGGGCCTGGGCCGAACCTAAAGGTGTTGTGATAGATTTGGTCCGCGCGCCAAGTCAGGTGGATCACGTCGGCTGAATCGCAATCGATCCCTCCGTTGTTGTCATCCCCCACCACAACGGCCTCGCCCGCAAGTTTGCCCTTTGCAATCACCCGAAGAAGAACGCGGGGGCGCTCCATCCTCTCGACGGTTATGTAAGCTCTGTCCTTCGAATCTATGACGAGTCGTGGTTTCCGCCATCCCTGCATGACCTCAATGGAGTTTCCAAATCCGTTGCCAGTCCATTGCCCGTAGCGGACCGCACCCATCACAACGTGGGGCCGGTTCGCGCTGTCCACCGCCACCTGCGGATCTCCCCCTTTGCCTACAAAGAACTCCTCGCCCACTGTGTGTGGATACGTGACCCTGCGATAATACGTGTTGCCCGACCGTTCATAGACCACATGGATATACCCCGTCGAATCAACGGCGACATCAGGGTCGCTGCCTTCAGCTACCGTCACACGCGGGCCGAAGTGACCAGGCTCGCCTGCCGGGCCTCCTTCAGGATTCAGCACTGCAGCAAAAATAATCAGAGCAGTCAGAGCAGTTGGTATGAAAGCTAGTTTTGCAGCCATCAGACCTCTCTCGGGATCGATTGATCACGACACTCAACAAAGTTATAGTCTCAATTTCACAAATCTATCCAGATATAGTCATAGTTGTCAACATTTTTTTTAATTATTATCAAATATACATCTATAAGTTGTCAGAAGAAGCCATTCTTGAGAATCAGTTGAGCACTACTTAACCCGGTAGCCGTTGAAACCGGTATCGAATCACATCGAACATCTCGATGCTACGGCAGCTTGCCCTCGTCCCACTGGGTCGAAGTCCTCACGCACCATTTGATTTTGGGACGGCCATCAGCGTACATCGCCTCCACTCGTTCCCGCAGGGCGGTCAACGAAGCGGGCCATCGCGGCTACGAATTCGCGTCGTTTCATGACTAAAACTGCACAACTAATGCCACCGATTGGGTAAGGTGCCATTTCGTTCAAACTTCCAGAGCAATTACGGTGAGGGACTTCACAGCGAACCAAGCTGGAATCCCGTCATTCCCGCGAGAGCGGGAATCCAGAGTCGCTCAGAAACATCCGGCCTCAGGGGTCCGATTTTATCTGATTTAGATCTCAAATATAAATTAATTTGTCATTAATACAAATAGAGATTGCATTTTTAAACAGAGTTAAAGAGAATGCTTAAAAAATACTTCCGTGAGGTGGCCGATGATGAGAGAGCGGGTGTGGGTTAAGACGCTTGATAGAGGGGAGCTTGAGAAGATCGAGTGGCTGGAGGGGCGTTGGAAGCGGTGGTTGGCTCCAACTAAAGAAAGTGGCGGTATGATTTTTGGAATGGGGGAGCTAGAGCCCGGCCAGGTAGCCGCATGGCACGAGCATCCAGAACCGGAGATTTTCTTCGTCCTCGAAGGTCAGGGCGAGGCCCTATGGAAGGAAGAGGGCCAGGAACGGCGGGCAGAGCTGAAGTCTGGGTGCGCCTTCTTTAAGGTGGGTGGTGTCCCGCATCAGATGATGAACACTGGCACGTCACCCTTGACGGGCATCTTTTTCAAGGTGGGGTCGGTGTGAGGCAAAGAGTCGTCCTAGCGAGCGATATCGGCTCAGGAAGCTGCAAAACAGCGATGGTTGATGAGCACGGGAGAATTGTCGCCTCCGCTCAACAGGAATACCCGACTCGCTATCCCCGTCCAGGATGGGCAGAGCAGGATCCTGAGGACTGGTACCAGGCCTTCTGCGCTACAGTGCGAACCACTCTTCAGCAAGTCGGCAGCGAACCTCCACAAATCGAGGGTGTGGGTGTTGTGGGCGTAACCCACAACACGGTCTTACTTGATCAGCAGGGGCGCCCTGCCGCTCCCTGTATTCTCATCTTCGACAATCGGAGCACCGCTCAGGTTCAAGAGATCCGAGATCGCTGGGGAGCTCAGGTTCGGGAGAAGGCCCTCAATGATGTCAGTCCGCTGTGGTCTTGGCCGCAGCTTCTTTGGATTCGTCAAAACAGACCCGAAGTCTGGAAGGCTGCCAGGCATCTCTTCTTTCAGAAGGATTATGTCCGTCATCGATTGGCGCCTTCGCTGGCGACAGATGCCATCGACGCTAGTGGATCGCTATTGTTTGACCCTTGTCAGGAGCAGTGGATCGAGAGGTTTTGCGACGACTTGAGCCTAAATCCCGATTGGCTTCCAGCCGTCGTGAGACCGATGGACGTTGTGGCCCGCGTGAGCCGACAGGGTGCCGCTGACACCGGCTTGGTAGAAGGCACGCCCGTAATTGCGGGGACCAGCGACACTGTCGCCGAGGTTTTGGGAGCAGGAGCGGTTCGACCAGGATCGGCTGTCGTGAAGTTGGCCAGCGTTGGTCGAATTGCCATCGTCAGTACCGGGCCTTTACGCAAATCGCATATCCTGAACTATCGTCACGTTATTGATGGTCTTTGGTACCCAGGCACAGCGAGCAAGTCTGCAGCCTCCAACTATCGCTGGTTACGGGATGTCTTGTGGCCAGACGGCTGTCCCGAGAACCCTTACCAGCGCATGGACGAAGCAGCCTCTCGAGTCCCCGTGGGCTGCGACGGCCTGCTTTTTCATCCTCATCTCATGGGTGAATGGGCCCCATACTGGGACGACCAGATGCGAGGCAACTTCATTGGTTTGACAGTTCGCCACGGCACAGCGCAAATGACACGAGCTGTGCTCGAGGGAGTGGCTTTCGGACTAAGGGGCGCGCTGAGCGAAATCGAAGCTGCAGGCGTCAAGGCGGAGCAGATCCGTTTGATTGGCCACGGCTCAAACAGCCGGCTCTGGAGCCAGATCGTGGCCGGTGTTCTGAACCGTCCTCTTGAGGTTCCAGAGCAGCCGGATGCAGTCTACGGAGCTGGGCTCATTACGGCAATGGCATTTGGCCTCATTGAGAAAACACCGGAAGCTGTGGAATCGGTGATCACGAAGCTGGAGAGAATCGAGGCGAGCAGCACTGACGCTCGTTCTTACGATCGATTATTCGCGCTCTACCGGGAGGCAGACTCGGCGTTGCGGCCCATTGCTGCCAAACTGCACGAATTTGAAAGGGATCAAAGTGCAAACAGGGAGGGGGAGTCTTAATGATGCAGTCTTTGCAGCGCCAAATGATTGAAACCGAGCTGGCCGACATCGTCGGGCGGGAATACGTCCTGACAGACGAGGCAGACAGAATGATTTATGGAGTGGACTATTTCTGGCTGCCTCGCATGCTCGTGGACCGCGGCCAGATTCCTCCCCTTCCGGATATGGTGGTGTTGCCAGAAACAGTTGAACAGGTCGCGGCCATTGTCCGGTTGGCCAATGTCTATCGCATTCCGCTAATCCCCTGGGGTGGCGGCTCCGGCTCGCAGGGAGGAATCATGCCGGTGTACGGAGGCGTCACGCTGGACCTGAAGCGCCTGAACCGCATCGTGAATATCAACGTACAAGCCCAGACTGTCATTGCTCAAGCAGGCCTAAATGGCTACGAGCTCGAGTGTGAGCTGAACCGAAACGGGCTGACCCTGCCGCACTATCCCGCTTCGGTGCATTCAGCCACTCTGGGCGGCTATCTTGCCTGTCGCGGTTCCGGGGTTTTGTCGACCAAGTATGGCAAAGCGGAGGACATGGTTCTTTCAATCCAACTGGTGTTGCCGAACGGTGACATTATCCGCACCTTGCCAGTGCCCAACCACGCCGCCGGGCCGGGCGTGCTGCAGCTCTTCATCGGCGCCGAAGGATCGTACGGTATCATCACTGAGGCTACGATGCGGCTAGAGAGCTTGCCGCAAGAGCGGCGGTTCCGTGCCTTTCTGTTCGGCACACTCTCCAAGGGGTTGGAGGCCGGCCGCCGAATGATGTTGGAACGGCTTCAACCCACCGTCATTCGTCTTTACGATGAACCGAGCACCATCAAGCAGGTGAAGCGCATTCTAGGCATCTCCGTCGAAGAAGGCGCCTACATGATCATTGGATTCGATGGATGGCGAGAAATGGTTGAGTTGCAGGAGCGGCGCGCGCTTGCGATCTGTCAAGAGTTGGGTGCGAACGATCTGGGATCGGGGCCGGGTTGGGAATGGTGGAATCAACGCTACAATTTTTATTTTCCACCTTACGGACTCGATTTTCCCTGGATGTTCGGGACCATGGACACAGTCTGCACCTTTGACAATATTGAGAATCTTTACTGGACCAAGAAGAAGACTTTGGAGGCAACCTACGAGGCTTGGAAGCTTCAGTACATCGCCCATTTCTCCCATTGGTATCCTTGGGGCGTTATGGTCTATGACCGCTTCATCATCGAAGAACCGCCACAAGATCCGCAGAAGGCCCTGGCGCTTCACAATGAGATCTGGAACTTGGCCGTCCGCACCTCGATCACTTGTGGAGGGGTATTGAACGAGCATCATGGGGTGGGCCTGAAGCTGGCTCGTCTGATGCGGGAACAGCATGGTTCAACCTTCCAAGTTCTAGAAGGGCTGAAGTGCAAGCTCGATCCCCATAACGTCCTGAACCCGGGGAAAATGGGTTTTGGTCCAACCTCGTGAGGTAATCATGACCGCGAACCTTCTCAGCTCCCATTTAGATGCGCTTTCCGGATGTCGTTTTTGCCCGATGTGCAAGCCCGCTAACGAAGTCGCCCATCTCTCTCTACTGGAAAGCCATTCCACACGGGCCAGAGCCATGATGTTGTGGCGCGTGGCCAGCGGCCACGCACAGTGGCAGAGGCGTCAGGCAGAACTTCTCTATCAGTCCACTTTGGACAGTATCAGCCAAGCTTGGTGCATTTGCCACTACCCCGTCAGCGACTATGTAGCGGCCGCCCGAGCTGAAGTATTTGAAGCCAATCTAGCTCCGGAAGTAGTGCGGAAGTCCCTGGAGCGGAGCGTTTCCGAAAACGGAAACATCAAAGGCGAGGCCCTGCTGCTGGCAGGTGAAGCGGCCGAATGGGGGGTTGGCGATGCTCTCACGTCGGCGCTGCAAGCGCTCGACCAAGCGGGAGTTTCCGCACAGCCAGCAAGAGTACCAAGCGGGGCTTTGGCTTACTGTCTGGGGGCCCGACAGCTCGCCGAGCAACAGGCCCGGCAAGTCGTCAAGCTCATTTTAAGCGCTGGTGCGACCTTGATTGTCGCAGATGGCCCGCAGACGCTGTGGGCGCTTCGCCGTCTTTATCCAAGTCTTCAAGTTGATATCCCGCAAAGCGTCAGGATCACCTCGCTTTCAGAACTTCTTGCGCAAACAGCGAGGCAAAGTAACTTGAAGCTGCCATGTCTCAACGGTCAGAAAGTCGTGCTCCATGACAGCCGCTGCGCTTGTCTCCTCGCAGATGCTATGGCTCAGGCAATAGTTCTTCAGCCAGGATATGCGGGGCCAGAAGAGGCGTTAGGAGAAGGAGAGGTATTCGACGCTCCGCGCTACTTGGTTGACGCGATGGAAATGCAACGAGTCTATTCAGTGTGGTCCCGCTCGCTAACCCGGAGCTGTGGCGCCGATGACGGTCTCTGGCTCACATATCCAAAGCTGGCTGCCGGACTAGCACGTCAGCGTTTGCAGGAAGCAAAACATCTCGGAGCAGAGATGATCATCTCCGACTCCTTGCTTTGCGCCCAGCATCTCAGGACTTGCCGCAGCAACGAGGATGTGGTAGTGCACTGGCTGCCTGAGCTATTGGTGCCGGATCACGGATGCAGTGGAGCAAAGTTTGAAGATATTGCTGCATCCCGGACCCATAGTTTCCAGTAGCAGAGTTCGTCAGCTAACACTTTCGCTCAGTTTCGCTGAGTTGATCCTAAATCGTTCTGAGCTCGATAGAGTACAGCTAACGGCTGAAGGATAAGTCACAGTCATGTTGCATGGTAAGGTAGCCCTTGTAACAGGCGCCGCGCGTGGAATTGGGGCAGCGACAGCAGAAGTGTTGGCGAAATATGGCGCTGCTGTCGGCGTCAACTACTTTGAGGCAAGAGAGGAAGCAGAAGCAGTCTGCGCTCGCATAGAACAGGGCGGGCCGCAGGCTTATCCTGTCTACGCCGATGTGACCAAAGCGGAAGCCATCCAGGAGATGGTGGCAACCACTGAGCGAACGCTGGGTCCTATTGATATCCTCGTGAACAACGTTGGCCATAATTTTCATCGAACGATCCTTGAGATGACAGAACTGGAATGGGACTGGGGGCTGGCTGTGAATCTGAAGTCCCAGTTCCTGTGCAGCCAAGCTGTTTTGCCCGGAATGCTTCGGCGAAAGAGCGGCCGCATTATCAACATCGCGTCTATTTCAGGGCAGAGAGGCGGGCTTTCTGGTGACGTGGATTATTCGGCCGCCAAGGCCGGCATTCTGGGCTTTACGCGGTCTCTGGCTCGTTGGGCCGCTCCTCATGGAGTCCTTGTCAATGCTGTGGCGCCGGGTTATATCAATACTGAAAATCTGCAGAAGGGCGTCGCCGTCCAACGGTTAGCGAGTCTTATCGATACCATTCCTCTGAAGCGCCTCGGGGAGCCAGAGGAGATTGGCGAAGTGGTTGCCTTGCTGGCCGGCCCCGCTGGAAGCTACATCGTCGGTGAGGTTCTGACTGTTAACGGCGGCGTACACATGGATTAAGGTTGTTGGTTCGTTCTCAGAAAGTATACTGGCACAGATGAAAGGAGTCAGTGCCTACGCCGCAGGAGATCCGCCATATCCTCGGTTTCAGTCCAATGGAGTCCGATGTATTCCTTGTCCACCTTATCTGTGAGATCTCGATCAAAAGAAAAGCAGAGACCGCCATGATAAATCAATCAAAGGAAAAGTGAGACTGAGTGAATCAGAAAGATAAAATGCTACCTCACCTTCGGCAGAAAAAAATCCTCGATCTGGTTCACGAACATAAGACCTGCACGATCGAAGAACTGCGTCAGCAGCTGGGTGTGTCACAGGTTACCTTGTATCGCGATCTGAAGGAGCTTGGTCAGCAGAAGGTGATCCGCCGAGTGCATGGCGGAATCGTAGTGCAGGAAAGCAGAAAGCTGGAGTCGCGTTTTTCGGTCCGGCTTGAATCGCACCTACAGGAAAAAGAGAGGATCGCGAAGGCGATGGCTGGATGGGTCGACGAAGGCTGGGTGATTTTCCTTGATGCTTCGACGACTTGTTATATTTTCGCCCGAGAATTAGCAGCCAGGCAGCTGTCCCGTTTGACAGTCGTTACCAACTCGCCCCTGATCCTGCTCGAGTTCGAAGCCTATCCGCATATCCGCGTGATATCCACAGGCGGGGAACTCCTTCACGAAATCAATGCTCTAGTAGGCCCGTTGGCCATCGAGTTATTGTCTGAATTACACTTCGATGCCACGTTTGTTTCGTGTGCCGGCATCTCTCCTTCTCAAGGTGCGATGACGGATTCGCCTCTGTTAGCGGAGATCCTCCGAAAGGCAGCCTCCAACAGCCGCCTGGTCTACCTCTTGGCCGACGGCTCCAAATTCAAGCGTCAAGCTATGCTCACCAGCTTGAAGCTTGAGGATCTCGATCACATCATGACCGATAGTAACGCTCCTGAGGACGCGATTCGCGATTTAAAAGATCGAGGGGTTGCAGTGACAGTGATCTAACCTTATTCTGGAATCATTCCAAATCATTGCAATACGGAGTTCGGTCCCCCACTACATTATCGTTGTAGTCCTGCTTATTCGAACAAGGCAGACCAACCGGTAATGGCCGGCGACCGCAAAGCACTGGCGTCGATGGCTGTGTCTGACGAATTGATACGGTGACCGATTCTGCTGCTTACTGCCCTGCGAAAGTACGCCGAGCACTTTCTGAGGCTCCGCAGAAAAACGCGGTGTGACTTTTTGCCGTTTGCAGCGCATCTTTATTTTTGAGGCTGCCAGAGAAATCGTTTGAAAATTCGGGAGCTTCGATAGCTGAGTGCGCCATTTGACATCCAGGCCAGTAGCTCTGCCTAGTTTTCATTAAGCTCTTAGGAGTCCTATGAACGATTCGATCTTGAGCAATCTGCGAGGATTGTGCGCTATCCCAATCGTCATCGTCGCGAACGTCTTGGCCACGTTGGCACAAACAAACACAGCGGAATTGCATGGTGTGCTATCGGACCCGTCTGGCAACCGAGTCCCTGGGGCGACCATCAACGTTCAGACGCTGGACACTGGGCTCGTTCGGACATTCACAACAGGTGATGACGGATCGTATGCCTTTCTGGGCTTGAGGCCCGGACAGTATTCCGTTCGGATTAGCGCTGCCGGGTTTAGGCCGGTCCTTGCGAAGGGCATAACACTCACCGTAGGCCAAAAAGCAGAACTGTCTTCCAGGCTCGAAATCAGCCCGGTGATGGAAGCTGTTGAGATTCTCTCGAACACGCAGCTCCTGGAAGCAAGAAGAACTTCTGTGGCCACGACTATTGTGGAACGCCTTATCAAGAGTCTCCC